>JAMCPX010000010.1 GCA_023382265.1 Deltaproteobacteria bacterium
GATGCCGTGACACGCAGGATTAAGGGTACCTTAATGGAGCATTCTCAATTAAAAATGGCTGTCTAATGAATACGCTTACTGACATTTTCACGTGGTAATTAACTGACATATTGACGTGGCTTTAACATACTTTGTAATTGTTGTTATTTAACACATAACATAAATTCGATAATATGGCAGAGATTCAAACACCGGGTTTTATCTTAGGGGTGATTCGGTTAATCGCCCTTTTTTGGTGCTGCCTGAATACCTGAAAAAATTATTTCAAAACCTCCACAACACCATATCCATTAAGAATCAACCTATTACGTACTGCTATAAACCATGCAAGATTTGGCGCTGACATGCCGAAGTCCGTGAATTTAGCATCAATTATTGTCGATATAGCGAACTTATTATCTCCTATCTTATTGAAAGATACTGCAGTGTCAAAGTCTTTTGACCCGCCTGCTACGGTAAGCCTGCCGGTTAAATGAATTTCGCCCTTATCGCTGTTGATAGCATTGAGGATATCATCTCTTAGTTTTCCCTCTACCAATAACTTTTCACCCCCTGCCTGCAAAAGTAAGGGGGTGTTTTCTTTAGTAGGAACAATTATATCAACAATCATATTCTTAAGAGCGGTTTTAATGACCAGACTTTTATTTACCGGATGCAGGACTTTTGATAGCGGTTCCCCATCTATTTTTAATATATCAAAGGTTATTTCCGGATACGTGCCTGACTTCAGGTACAGTGTCTTTACAGACCAGTCCCGCATTGGTCTGTCGGTTTTAAATCCCGAGGATGAGATTAATAGCTTTGCCGCAACATTTTCAGGTGAAGCAAGCATTTCAATGGAAAGGTCCTTATTGCGTCCAATTACCGTTTTTAGTTCAGAGCCCAGATTAGTCTCGTGTGCTTCATACGTAACATACGCATTTGTAACGCGGAATTCTATAATGGGTTTTTGTGGTGCCGCTATAAGCATCGCATGTAATACTATACCTGCCAATAAGATCATATAAACCTACCTCCTTTTTAATGACCTCTAATACTATTTTAAATTATATTGTCCCCCTTTAATAAGTCAAGTGCGGAGTTTTTTAAATAATAGATTTTCAGACTTGACACCGACTTATGAAATGATACAAATAGCGGGCGGCGTTCACTGCTTGCAAGGTTTTGAATATTAGGATAACTTGTAATGATTTAAAAAAATTATGTTATATAAGATGGGTTCTATGCTTACACCAAAAAGGAGTTTTATGCTTTTGAGAATTCAAAAAGGAATAGGTAACAAAATATGAAGTTTCATTTAATTTTTCCGCGGTGGCCGAAATTGCCACAGCAAACGCCTTTCACCCTTCCTCCCTTAGGGGTTATTACAGTAGCGGCAAGCCTTCCTGACACGGTGGAAGCAAGTGTATGCGACGAAAACGTACAACCCGTTAATTTTGACAAAGACTGTGATGTGGTAGGTATATCTATCATGTTGAGCTGCCAGGCACCAAGAGCCTACGAGATAGCCGGGGAATTTAAAAAACGGGGGAAAACAGTCATCCTTGGAGGCTTACATGTAGCTCTACGCCCTGATGAGGCGATCGGGCATGCCGACAGTATTGTTATTGGAGAAGCTGAAGGGCTTTTAGAACAGGTTGTTAGGGATTTTCAGGAAGGCAGGCTTAAAAAATCATACTCGATGATCGGTTTTCCGGATATCTCTAAAATTCGGAATCCAAGGCGTGATCTGTACAATAAAAAAAGGGATTATGTGTATAAAGGGTGGGAATTGGTGGACCTTGTCCAGACATCACGGGGATGCCGTTTTAACTGCTATCCGTGCTGCGTACCTTACCTTGGCGGGCGTAAGCACCGCATACGTCCCATTGATCAGGTTGTTTCGGACATGGAAAGCTGCTCAGATCTTTTATTCATAGTAGATAATTCGCTGGAACAGAATGTAGCATGGGAGAAAGAGGTTTTCCGTTCTATGGCAGGGATGGGGAAACGCTGGGTATCTCATCCAATTTCTCCCGTACCCGAGGTATTGGACCTGGCACGAAAAGCGGGCTGCTGGTACATCTATCACGCTATATATACGATTTCAGACAAAATCAAGGACAGGATAAAGATGTATCATGATTACGGTATAGGTGTGGAAGGTACTATTCTTCTGGGTATGGATGAGCATACAGAAGACTTTATAAAAAGATTCATTGATTTCCTTCTCACCATTGAGCTTGATCTGGCTGAATTCACTATTCTTACCCCATTTCCAGGAACACAAGTCTATGAGCAAATGAAATCGGAGGGCAGAATATTTGACACGGATTGGAACCACTACAACGCCTCAACAGTGGTTTTTCAGCCGTACAGAATGACCCCGGACGCGCTTCAGAAACTGTATTATGATGCATGGGACAGTTTCTATGCGGCTGAATCTCAATCCGTTAAAATGAGTAAACTTTTCTTACAAATATACAAGGACAGGCGTAAAGACTCTACCGTAAGTGTTCATGATAAAGTGTCATCTCCATTAAGCCAAAGTTAGTCTTAGGCTAACAAAGGCTTATAAATTCTTGCTATGTTAATTTTTTGATGCATCATTCTTTTCTTTTAAGAGCTTTCAAAAAGAAGTTTAGCGATAGTAATTTTTTGTATTACGTTATTCTATAAACCTGTTGATCTGTTTACGCGACGGAGATTTTTTATTACACAGATCGTATGAAGTTACAAAATGCTCAATGTCCTAAATCGGATACCGGCAGAAAGGTTGCAGCAAGGGCAATACACAGTGCAGGCAACAGGAAGAAGGGATCCTTTGTAGCTATAAACTGTACTGCTATACCGGTATAACTGCTTGAGACAGGGTTGTCCGGTAAAAGCACAATCACAATAAACATTCCAGACATCAACCTTCTTGGACTTATGACAAGAAGTGCATATCTTCTTTAAGAGAAAAGCTTTACATTGAGGAGGTATAACAAGAGATTATGAAGAAAATAATTTTATTTGTTTCCTTATTTGTTTTTACGTTTGTGCAGGGAAGTTACGCTCAAAATATACATACGTTGCTTGAATATACCAAGCCGATATCTTCAAACAGTAAAAAATCTTTTACGCTTGATATTCGAGGGAAAGGATATGCAAGGGTTAAGATCGAATGTAAAGTGGATCAACAAAATGTCGTGATGTATTATAAGACCAGTACTATGAATTCTTATAAGTCGATATCAACTACCGGGCTGCCGGCTTTATATAACTACTATTATCATAAGACACTGTTTGTTTTGTCTGCCTCTGTACAGGTCAAAGGGGCTGATTACATACGTTTTATCGTAGAAAACAAAAGCGATAAAGAGACATCGATCCAATTAACAGTGTATGGCTTAACCGGAAATACGCCATAAGGTAATGCATTATAAGAGAGAGTTAAATCTTGCAGAGGATTGTTATCGCGAAGAATAAATTATGGTGTACTCTTTATTGGGATGGAGCAAGTTGTCGTTCCACGGAGGGGAACGACAACTATACCATATCTCTTCATTCATCCCCGCCGCTAGCTATGGACTGAAGCCTTTTCCCTTCTTCTTTTGTTCGGTAATGTTGTTCATATCAGGCTTCGTTTGCTTGATGCTTATGCAAGAGACGTTGAAAAAGTAAGAGTCTGGTATGGAATTGACCAAAAATCCATACTGCATCTTGACAAATACAGTAAGAGAACTATCATTCATTCAATGAGAAGAAAACAAATAGGCGTTAACAGATCATGAAAAAAATGAGCTCATTGAGTATATTTAGTTTGTTTGTATGTCTTGTGTTCTTTAGTGTTTCGGGTTGCCAGAAACCAGCTTCTCCTGTACATTCCTCTCCACGACATCCTTCTCCAGCACCTCCATCACAAGAACATCCACAGGGTAGTTTAGAGCAATGGCAAAAAGCCGAGGCAATGGCAGGTAAAACACGCCAGAGCCTTATTGCTGAATACAGCCAGGCTGTTGATGATTATGTAAAACAAACATTGAGGACAACAGGAACCTTGCCTGTTAAAGATGTTCTGGGCAGAGATGTGGAAATACCTGGCAAATTAGAGCTTGTGCGTATTATGAAAGATAAGATTACCCCTTATGAGGGGAATACCTATTTTGCCTGTTCAGACTTCCTCGCTAAATCTGGGAATACCCAAACAAAATATGATTTAGATTTTTTTATGACCCACGTTCATGGTGCATGGAAACTGAACAAGATACTCCTGCATAAGATGGATGGGAAACCTCAGATGATGTATGTAGATAATAAACCTGTCCCCATAACAAAGAAACAATTCATTGCGGATGATAAATAGGGATTAAACAGAGCATTCAGGATTATCAAAGTAACTTCTTTTAAATAAACATCAAATATTGTGAGGAGTTACGCATATATGCCTATTAAGGAGAAGTAGAAATGACAGCGAAAGAAAAAAACGCCGGCAGGAGCGGGCTTATCATAAAAGCATCAATTATTGTCATACTTTTATTGACGGGTGTACTTGGATATATAGGCATCAGTAGAACAACACCGCAACAGGAGTCGAAATCCGGTATAACAGGACAATTGTCCGATAACGCACAGTTGATTCAGCCAGCAGACCTCGTAAAATTACTCCAGTTGAAAAAAGAAGAACAGCCGCTAATCCTCCATGTTGGCTTCCTTAGTCTGTACAATCAATCGCATATTCCCGGCGCCGATTATGTTGGTGCTGCTTCAAGTCCGGAAGGATTGCAGAAGCTGCGGGAGCTGTTAAAGGATCTGTCACGGAATAAATTCATTGTTCTGTATTGCGGATGCTGTCCGTGGAATAACTGTCCCAACATTAGGCCTGCGTACAAGGAATTAATGGCCATGGGTTTTACAAATGTGAAGATGCTTTATCTTCCTAATGGTTTTGTCATTGACTGGGTTCAAAAGGGCTATCCTGTTGTTAGCGGAACTGGCAATAACAACGCATCCGGGGAAGGGTCAAATTTACCAAATAATCAGGGGCCGGTAGAGAATGAAAATGCACCTGATTTTAAGCTTCCAACAGTTGAAAACAAAATCGTCAACTTATCCTCTTATAGAGGAAAGGTTGTATTACTTAATTTCTGGGCAACATGGTGTCCACCATGCAAGATGGAACTGCCATCAATGGAAAGGCTTTCAGAGAAACTAAAAGGACAGCCATTTGTAATACTCGGTGTTAATGTTGATGAAAGTAATCCTGATCATGTTAAAACGTTTATACAGAAGATGGGTATAACATTTCCCATTCTTATTGATAATGGCTCGGTCTCTAACGAATACAGAGTAAATGGTATACCAATAACCTTTATTATAAGAAAAGACGGAACAATATACGACATTGTAAATGGTGCAAGGTCATGGGATAAGAACAGCTATGTAAATGTGTTCAAAAAGTTGATAGCTGAGCCGTATATAAAGCATAAACATACTTGAATCAAACAGCTTCTATGTTTAGAACATGTTAGCATGGGTGTAGTAGATATGGTAATAAACAAAAACATAACACGGCGTTATCATTTTTTGGTATTGATTCTGCTTTTAATGATAGTTTTGCTGTCATTGCCTCTGAGTACCAAGGCAGCAGGGAAGGCATCAAAGACCGCCGGGAACACGCAAAAAGTCTTTCGTGCAACGTTGAAGAATGGGCTCCGGGTTATAATCGTTCGTAATACTCTTGCACCTGTTGTAACTACAGAGATAAACTATCTTGTTGGTTCTGACGAAGCGCCAAAAGGATTTCCTGGAACAGCTCACGCTCTTGAACACATGATGTTCCGGGGAAGCCGTGGTTTATCGGCGTCGCAGCTTGCTGACATTATGGCTGCAATGGGCGGCGATTTTGATGCAGACACACAGCAGATGGTAACACAGTATTTCTTCACGATACCTTCCGGGGACTTGAATGTAGCTCTTCATATTGAAGCTACCAGGATGAAAGGAATTCTTGGCACGGACAGGTTATGGGACAAAGAGCGGGGAGCTATAGAACAAGAAGTCGCGCAAGACCTTTCAAATCCAGAATATGTTCTCTTTACGAACCTCTTGGCAACAATGTTCAAAGGAACACCGTATGCTCATGATGCACTCGGGACCCGACCATCTTTCGACCACACGGCGGCAGCAATGTTAGATAGCTTCCACAAAACATGGTATGTACCAAACAATGCGATTCTTGTTATTGTTGGAGATGTGAAACCACGTATAGCCCTTGCAGAAGTTAAAAGGTTGTTCGGGAGCATCCTTCCTGGAAAATTACCGCAACGTCCAAAGTTTAATTTCAGGCCTGTTAAACCGATCGTACTGCATTTGACAACTGATCTGCCGTATGGTCTTGCAGTAATTGCTTATAGAATGCCCGGTACGAACAGTCCCAATTATGCAGCCTCTCAAATTCTATCTGATGTTCTAAGCAGTCAACGAGGAAGGCTCTATGCCCTTGTTCCAGAGGGGAAGGCACTCTTTGCTGCATTCGAGTTTATGGCACTGCCAAAATCAGGGATCGGTTTTGCTCTTGCTGCATTTCCGAAGGGATACAATCCGCAAAAACTTATCAATAAGATAAAAAAAATATTATCTCAGGAGGTAAAGAAGGGCGTTTTATCGGACATAGTTGAAGCATCAAAAAGGGTCGAGATTTCCGATGCCGAGTTCCAGAAGAATTCTATTCCTGGATTGGCGATGGCATGGTCTAATGCAGTGGCCATTGAAGGGAGGAACTCACCAGAAGATGATCTGAGAGCAATAGAAAAAGTGACTGTTGATGATGTAAATCGAGTAGCAGTGAAGTACCTTGATCCGAAGCAAGCAATCGTAGCAGTACTCACTCCACAGGTATCAGGCAAGCCGGTTTCTTCGCACGGATTTGGAGGTGCTGAATCTTTTACTCCTCAAAAGACTAAAAATGTGAAACTGCCGGCATGGGCAGAGGCAGCTATTGGAAAAATCACCGTGCCCCACTCCACAGTGAAACCTTCGGTGATAATTCTGCCGAACGGTATCAAACTCATTGTACAACCGGAATCCATAAGCAATACAGTTACTATTATTGGCGGCATTAAGAACAATCCACTGCTTCAGACTCCTCAAGGTCAGGATGGTGTGAGCAGCATTATCGATCAGCTCTTTGAATATGGTACAACCTCTCTGAGCAGGGTTGCATTCCAGAAAGCATTAGATGATATCGGCGCCCGTGAATCCGCAGGTTCAAGCTTTTTTATTCGTGTTCTCAGCAGCAAATTTGATAGAGCCGTGCAGCTTCTTGCAGACAATGAACTTCATCCACTGCTTCCAGCAAAGGCATTCAAGATTGTACAGCGCAGAACTGCGGCTGCAGTAGCAGGAGAGCTTGAAAGTCCGGATTACCTGACAAGCCGTGCCCTTCATGTTGCACTTTTTCCAAAAGGTGATCCTGTCCTCAGACAACCTACACCGAAAACGATCGACTCGCTCACTTTACAGGATGTCAAAGATTACTACAACAAGGTTTTTCGACCCGATATGACAACGATCGTGGTCATAGGAGATGTCACACTTCAAGAAGCACGCGAGGTTGTATCAAAATATTTTGGGAACTGGAAGGCAAGTGGTCCTAAACCGAAAACTGACCTTCCGTCAGCTCCTTTGAACAAGCCTTCTATTGTTGCAATACCCGATGAAAGCCGCGTGCAGGATAAGGTCTATCTTACCGAGACGCTCGGATTAACGCGATCTAATCCCGATTACTATCCTTTACAATTAGGTAACCACGTCCTTGGCGGTGCATTCTATGCTACAAGGTTCTACCGCGATCTCCGCGAGAATAGAGGCTTGGTTTACTACGTTAGCTCAACTTTCGACATTTCCAAAACGCGGGGAATATACCAAGTCAGCTACGGCTGTGATCCCCGGAATGTATCAAAAGCGCGGACAATTATCGTGCACGATCTCAAACAGATGCAGGAGTCTGATATAACGCCAGAAGAGCTGAGGCAGGCAAAGGCCCAGCTTATGCGTGACATACCACTGTCAGAGTCAAGCGAAACCAGCATAGCCAGCGGATTGCTGAGCAGGGCTATAAGAGGACTGCACTTAAATGAGCCAATACTCTCAGCGCATATATATTTGAAGCTGAGTGCAAAACAAGTTCAGGATGCTTACAGAAAATGGATACGGCCGAATGACCTCGTCCAGGTTGTAGAAGGTCCGGAACCATCCCTGGAAACGAAATAGGGAAAAAGCCTGTCAGATGACCATCGCTTTTCGATTTTGGTGCCTCTCCCATCTGTGATCATGCCGGTGTAGGTAGAATAGCACAACCATGAAAGATCAAAACTACATTGTTATAGGGGTCACGGGATCCGTATGCTCTCCGACTGATGAGTTTTATATTATTGTTCATCCCTTACACATCACCATGTACAAAGATGAGGTCTGTTTTTAAAACAGGCTTGATATTTATCCATACAGTTATTATTCTTTTACGGAGGGAGGGATTATTATGGAAGCCTTCGATTATACGGTCCGGACGACGAAGACCTTTGACGGGGCAGTGAGCACTGTTGAAGCAAAGACAAAGGAAAAAGGGTTTGCTGTACTGCATATCCACGATATCAAGGCAATCTTTGCAAGCAAGGGCATCGAGCATGAGCCTCTTAAGATCATTGAGATCTGCAATACAAAATACGCAAGCCAGGTACTTGCAAAGGACATCAAGATCGCTCTTATGCTCCCCTGCCGCATCAGTGTCTATGCGGAGGGAAAAGAGACTCTCATCAGTGCATTACGCCCAAGAGTAATCGCAGACTTCTATCCGCAGGCGGATATAGGTGCAATGGCGCAGGAGATTGATAAAATCATCCTTAGTATCGTGGACGAATCGAAATAGCGGGTTTCTGAACACTATTCTTCATTCCTGAAGAATAATGTTTGTTTGACTCTGATCAGGGCAAGATAACCTGCTCATTTTCATGACATATTACTCTGGCACGATAATTGCCTTTAATCTTTGGAGAACAAAGTTGATTAAAGGCTCCAAGGGGATATGATAAAAGTATGAAAAAATTGTTATGGATTGTATATGCTGTTTTGATCCTTGTGCCATCTGTTACCATGGCTCAGGAGGGTACTACTCAGAACAGGTTTACGCTGAACCAATACGTTGTCGAAGTGCTGAAAGCCAACCCATCTATCAAAAGTATGCAGGCAAAGGTTGCCGATTTTGAAGCACGGTATCACTACACCGGCGTTATCCCTGATCCATCATTGATGTTCAAGATAAACAACATGGACACAAGTTATTCTGTCGGCGAGGATCCGATGAGTTTTTTGGCCATAGAGCTTGATCAGGTAATACCTTTTCCCATGAAGCTGCATCTTGAATCCGAGATCGCATACAAAAAGTTCCAGATAAGCAGACAATTGCTCAGGCAGAAAGAGCTTGAAATCCAGTCACAGGCTGTATCTGCGTTCAGCGATTATTATTACGATGTTGAATCATTATCCTTGCTTGAGCAATATGTAAAGGTGATTGATACGGTTATAGGAACAGCAAGACAGAGGTACGAAACAGGTATTGCATCCCAGCAGGACATGCTGCGCGCGATGCTTGAACGTTCAAGGCTTGATGAGAGGATCGAGCTTATAGACCTGGAGCTGAACCGTTCAACCGCGCGGATGAACGGTTTGCTTGGTAAAACGCCTGACACACAACTGCCTAAGCCTGAAACACTTGAGCCTTTTGCCATAGGCTATGGCAGGGAAGCACTTTACAACTCTGCCGGAAATAATTCACCAGAGATATCCATTGCAAAAATAGACGTGGAACAAGGCAAGCTGGAGTTATCTAAAAGTAAATGGTCTTACGCCCCTGATCTCGATATCGGTGGAGGTATCATGACAAGAGGTTCTTACCCTCCCGGTTGGACAGCACAGATAGGAATAAGCCTGCCTTTATACTTCTGGGCAAAGCAGAGATACATGGTCAAGGGTGCAGGTGCAGAGCTGATCGCAGCACAACAGGGTGAGAACAACACAGAAAAATCGACACTTGCAGAGATAGATGCTGCATATCAAGAGGCACAGACAACCTACTCATTGATTAATCTGTACAGCAACAAGATCGTACCTGAAGCAGCACTTACATTCAGCTCAGCGATCAGCAGCTACACAACCGGCAGGGTAGACTTCCTTACGACCATGGATGCACTGCTCATGCTCATCGATTACAAACAGTTGTTGTATAAAAGGACAGCGGAATATTACAAGGCGCTGGCACGGCTCAGCGTGCTGAGCGGTGTAGACCTGATAAAGGCCGGTAAGGAATAGGCATGAACTATACTGACTTTTTTTTCATTGCGTATTCGGAAGCACGGCGAAGCCGGCTCGGGGGTGTCATTACGGACGAAGTGAAGCAATCCCCCCCGGATACCGGTAGAATACTTCGCCGCAAAACGCTCCCCGTCATGAGAGGTAGTTACAGGAGATGAACATGAAGAGATATTTTATCATACTCGGCATTACATTCGTGGCTTTGACAGCATACGGATGCTCGAAGCATAAAACACAGGGCAATGCTGCAAACGGACAGATCCAGCAGAAAAAAGAAAAATGCAAGACCATGTACAAATCCACCATGATGCCCAAGGAAGTATCAAGTACCCCGGGCAAGGATTCCATGGGCATGGAGATGGTACCGTTCCAGGTCTGCGAACAGACAGAAAAGGAAAAGTCCCTTGCACCGGGGACCGTTCAAATATCATCGAGACTCCAGCAGATGTACGGTGTAACGCTCGGTGCCGTAAAAAACAGGAAACTTACATTTTCCGTACGTAACGATGCAATCATCAGATATGATGAAACACGGCTGAAGGACATCAACATAAGGTTTTCCGGATATATTCAAAAACTGTATGCCGATTATAAAGGCATGATGGTGTACAAAGGCCAGCCCCTGTTTACGATCTATTCCCCGGAGCTTTTATCGGCGGAACAGGAATACCTTCTCGTTGTCAATAATCCCTATTCGGCAAACAACAGGGAACTTGTCCATGCTGCCGAGCAGAAACTGAGACTATGGAACATCACCGGCAGGCAGATACAGGAGATTAAGAAGGCGGGCAGGGCTTATGACACACTTTCTTTCTACGCACCCTTCACCGGTTATATCATCGAAAAACACGTTGTTCAGGGACAGCATGTCGATGCCGGGCAGACATTATTCAGGATCGCGGACTTGAGCGATGTATGGGTAATGGTTGATATATACGAAAGTCAGATTCCGTTTGTCCGCACAGGGCAGCAGGTGAGCCTGCAGCTCCTGGCATTCCCCGGAAAAGAGATAAAAGGCAGGATCGATTATATATATCCCTATCTGGATAACGGGACCAGGACCGTAAAAGCGCGGGTAGTCATATCCAATCCAGGGTATCACATTAAACCGGACATGTACGGCTCTGCAGTTATCCGGGACGAAATCGGAGAGAAGCTTGCAGTGCCTGCCGATGCTGTCATGAACACGGGGACAAGGCAGGTGGTGTTTGTGGACAGGGGTGATGGCTACTTTGAGCCGCGTACCGTAAAGCTCGGCGAGCACGTGGACAGATATTATGTCGTGATTTCAGGGCTCGTGTCGGGGGACAGGGTCGTGACAAACCCGGTGTTCCTGATCGATGCGGAATCCAATCTTAACGAGGCAAGCGGTGCAATCGGTTCAATGCCGGGTATGGAAATGAACAGCGGTAAAAAGGTTCAAGGTCCGCAGAAGTCAGTGGAAAGGCCATCAGAACAGAAGACGGCTCCAGTAAATCAGGACAATTCCATGCCCGGGATGAAGATGTGAATATGAAGAAATTCAAGATGCTACATTCAAGGTTCAATATTCAGGAATGCCATGATTAACCGTATCATCGAGTACTGCGCAAAAAATAAATTTATCGTGTTCCTCGGTACGGCCTTTCTGATCGGATGGGGAATATGGGTGATCAACAAAACGCCGCTGGAGGCAATCCCGGACCTTACGCCGGTGCAGGTGATAATTTATACAAAATGGGAAGGCCAGAGCCCGAACATCATAGAGGATCAGGTAACCTATCCCATTGTAACCGCCTTGATCTCCGCACCGAACGTTCAGGTTGTACGGGGCCTGTCCACGTTCGGATATTCGTACGTGTATGTTCTGTTCAAAGACGGGACCAACATGTACTGGGCGCGGAGCAGGGTGCTGGAATATCTCCAGCAGATCAACGGTAAACTCCCGCCGGGTGTCAATCCTACGCTCGGGCCCGATGCAACAGGTATCGGCTGGGGACTTGAGTATGTGCTGCTGGATAAGGGACACAGGTATAACCTTGCCGACCTGAGGACGTTCCAGGACTGGTATCTGAGATACTGGCTTGAATCCGTTCACGGTGTATCCGAGGTGGCAGGAATCGGTGGATACCAAAAGGAGTTCAGGGTAAACGTCTATCCGGCCAGGCTTCAGGCATACCATATTCCTTTGAGCAGGGTCATAGATGCTGTCAGACATTCAAACAACGATGTCGGCGGCGCATCCATAGAGATCAACGGCACGGAGTTTGTCATCAGGGGCAACGGCTACATTGAGTCATTGAAAGACCTCGGCAATACCGTTGTTTATGCCTCGCCTCACGGGACCCCGGTCCTTTTGAAGGACATCGCGGATATAAAATATGATGCGGTCATGAGACGGGGGATTGCGGATTATAACGGCACAGGCGATGTCGTGGGAGGTATCGTTATTGTCCGCTACGGCGCGGATATGTATAAGATCCTGAATGACGTAAAGGCGAAGATCAAACAGATTACACCATCGCTTCCCAAAGGCGTCGAACTAAAGATCGTTTACGATCAATCCAAATTGATCAAGAGGTCCGTTGCAACGCTGCGGGAAAAGCTCATTGAGGAAAGTATTATCGTAAGTATTGTTTCCATCATATTCCTCTACAGCATTACCAGTGCACTTGTCGCTATTGTAATCTTACCTCTTGCTATTTTGATGGCCCTAATCGGCATGTACTATGTAGGGGTATCATCCAATATTATGTCTCTCGGCGGCATAGCGATCGCGATCGGCGCTATGGTGGACGCCTCGATCGTGATGATAGAGAATGCAAATAAATTCCTGGAGCAGGAACATAATCTCACCAACAAAAGGCGTGAAGAGATTATCATACAGGCTGCAAAACTCGTCGGCAGGCCCCTGTTCTTTTCCCTGCTCGTTATAGCGGTCGCATTCCTGCCGATCTTTGCTCTCACAGGGCCAGAGGGAAAGCTCTTCAGGCCGCTTGCGTATACAAAAACCTTCTCCATGTTGTTTGCAGCATTCCTCTCCATTACCCTGGGACCGACGTTAATGACCCTCTTCATACGCGGGAAGATCACGCCGGAAGAAAAAAATCCGATCAACCGCCTTATGATCCGGGTTTATCACCCGGTCGCCCTGTTTGCGCTCAAGCACAAAAGGCTTATCCTTATTTCAGCGGTCCTGATTATCTTAACCATCATATTCCCTTTCACACGGCTCGGCAGCGAATTTATGCCGCCGCTCAATGAAGGAACGATCCTTTACATGCCGAGCACGATACCCGGCATATCCATTACCCAGTCAAGACAGATGTTGCAGGTTACGGACAGGATCATAAAATCTTTTCCCGAGGTAACATCCGTTTTTGGAAAGGCGGGCAAGGCAGATACCTCGACAGACCCGGCACCGTTGGAGATGATAGAAACCATCATCAACCTTAAACCGCAGTCACAGTGGCCCAGTGGAGTGACATGGAAAGGATTAATCAATCAAATGAATGCAGCGCTCAATGTGCCCGGAGTAACAAACGCATGGACAATGCCGATAAAAGGCAGGACAGACATGCTGACCACAGGCATACGTACCCCTGTTGGTATTAAGATCTATGGTCCAAGTCTTGGCGAAATGGAAAATATCGGGAAGATGCTGGAAAGCACCCTCGGAAAGATACCCGGGACAAGGAGTGTTTTTGCGGAAAGGGCAGTGGGCGGGCATTACATAGATTTTGACATAAACCGTGAAGCCATCGCACGGTACGGGCTGACCATCAGCAATGTGGAGGATGTTATAGAAACAGCCATAGGCGGTATGTCCATCGGCAAGGTTATTGACGGACGCGAACGTTTTGCGATTGCACTGCGGTATCCCCGGGAACTCCGCGATAATACCGATAACCTCAAGATGACACTTGTTCCAACTCCGTCAGGCGCCCAGATACCCATTGGAGAGCTTGCCAGTATTCATAGAGTCAACGGACCTCCGATGATAAGGGACGAAAACGGCATGCTGTCCGATTGGGTGTATGTGGACTTAAACACAAGCAATATCGGCGGATACGTGGAACGTGCAAAGAAAGCCGTAAACGATGAGATTATAAAAAAAGGCATGCTCCCCGCGGGTTATACGCTTGAGTGGACAGGCGAATATAAATATATGGAACACGCGAAAAAGACTCTTATGATCGTGATCCCGCTTACCCTGTTTATTGTGTTTTTGCTCCTGTATTTCAATAAACATTCGGTAACAGAGGCACTCATTGTCATGCTTGCGATCCCGTTCTCGCTGACCGGCGCATTCTGGGGACTTTACATCGTGCATTACGAGCTCAGCGTCGCTGTATGGGTCGGTATCATTGCACTTGCCGGGGTTGATGCCGAAACAGGGGTCGTCATGCTCGTGTACCTTGATGAGGCTTATCACAGGTGGATCGATGAAGGAAAGATGCACACCGAAAACGATCTCAAGGAATCCATCATGTACGGTGCTGTCCAGAGAATACGCCCGAAGATGATGACCGTCGTTGCCATTATTATGGGGCTTGCGCCAATCATGTGGAGTCACGGGAGCGGTGCGGATGTCATGAAGCGTATTGCCATGCCTATGATAGGAGGCGTATTCACCTCTGCGATCATGGAGCTTGTCGTATACCCGGTAATCTATCTTTACTGGAAGAGAAGGACGCTGCCCCGGGAATGACCATAAACAGTCTTGTATTTGTCCGGTAAAATGTATAATCTATAAAAAAGGAGGTTACTATGGCAAAACATGAAGACCCTGTTTGTAAAATGGTAATTGACGAAAAACTTGCACCGGAAAAGTACGATTACAAGGGAAAAACCTATTACTTCTGTGCAAAGGGATGCAAGGACAAATTCGAAAAAGAACCTGAGAAATATCTGGCTCAAAAAACAAAATAAAAAGGAGACACAATGACCAAAACAAAGATGCTTGTAAGTATACTTATTGTGATGTTTGTAGTAACGGCAATAACAGTCGTGACACAGATATCAAAGGCTTGCCAATGTGGTGCTGACTCAAAGGTTATTAGTATGAACATGGGTGATTCGAATAACATGAACGGAACAGGTATGAAGGGTATGAAAACCGGTAATGATGGAAAATTACAGCGGGGCTATGCTATATGCCCGGTATGTCACATGAAGGTTAAGATAACAAAAAATACGCCATTCGTTGTCTACGGTGACAGAAAATACTACTTTCATACGGATGAAGAAAAACAGGAATTCCTTAAGGATCCTCAAAAATACATAAACAGCATGAAGTCCAGGCCTGTCAATAAACCGCCGTTGTCTAATGAAAATAAGGGCATGTAACAGCCCGGTAAAGATAGTTTAAACCAAAAAGATGCAATAAGATTGCAGGGGTTTGATTAATTAAACCCCTGCATGTTTGCTTCAATGATTATTACACAAGCCTATAGTCTTATTTTAGTAATTCACCTTCAAAGCTTAAATAAAAGTAAGATTGACATAATCGTAAAATTATATGATATTGGCAATAATCAAGGAGGTGTTTTATGGCAGCAGAAAAGAGAAATAACACCCGTTTAGATACGAAACTTGAGGTAAAATATGGTGATATAACAAGCTTTATCTCTGATTATGCCATGAATATAAGCAGAGGCGGTATGTTTATATCAACTAAAAACACACTGGCAATAGGCACAACAATAGAGATAGAATTTACAATCCCTGCTATAACAGTACCAATAAGGGTCCAAGGGAAAGTTACATGGGTTAATGCGCCTGAAAAGATAAAAGGTACCAATCTTATACCAGGTATGGGTGTAGAATTTAATAAGATATCAAGTGATGATCGGAAAAAGCTTGAGCACTTTATTGAGAAGCTGTCCTTAATGCAATCATCTCAAAACGTGTGATGCAAAACATAAACAACAGAAAAGGTCCGAGGGTACTTGTCAAGGTCGTAATGGAGTATAAGGATGATCAGATCGTAAAGATGCTCCTTGATTACCCAAAAAGTGAGGCATACCTTTATGATTACTCAACAAACCTTAGCGAGGGTGGTATATTTATAAAAACAAACAAACCCGCAGTCATTGGAGCAGCCTTATCTTTAAAGTTTACTCTGCCCAATACTGTAAAATTAATTGAAGTTAAGGGAATGGTAAGGTGGTTAATAACAGAAGAAGATGCGCAAACGAATAATCTTATACCGGGTATTGGAATAGAGTTTATAGAACTTAAAGGCCATGACAAACAATTCTTAAAAAAGTTTATAGAAGCTATTCAATGAATCTATTTGACAGGGAATGTGTAATAGAAGGTATAAAAAAGAGGGAATCTTTTGAAGGTGTAAACCTAAAAGGACTTGATCTGAGGAACCTTGATCTCTCCGGGATTAATTTCAAAGGTGCAAATTTTAGATATGCGGATCTGACAAACGCAAATCTATCAAGAGCAGATCTCTCCGATTCATCGTTGAGGCATGCGGTTCTTGTAAATACGGATCTCAGCGGAGCTGATCTGACCAATGCTGATCTAACGCACGCAGATGTCAGAGGAACCATAATGGTTGGTGCAACTCTTAAGGGAACCCTGATACAGGGGGCTAAAGGCGTATCTGAAAAGGTATTCTTTACGCAGGGTATGCTCGATGATCTTAACGCAAGCGGTAAACTCATTCTCGATAATGATACAATAACAATACTTACCAAAACCCAGCCAAAATTTCAGTTGCAGCAAGCGGTAAGATTCATAAAAATAGACGAAGGCGTTGACACAAATAAACTTGTGGGTAAGGTAAAGTCTGTTGATGAGTTGAAAGGGCTCAAAGCAGATATTTTCTCCGACTCCGCTGTTGTTAATGACTCCGTATACAGGATAGAATCAGGCTTTATCGGGCTTCCAATCAAAGCAAATGAAGGGGAAAGATCAAGAGAGGCCAAGGCTAAAAAAGATGAAGAGCTGCTATCCGAATTCTTTCTAAAAAATGTAAAATGAGGATAGGGATCATAGCGGATATTCACGCAAACCTTGAGGCAATGCGTATCGTTTATGATGATCTCAAAAAACAATCTCTTGATTTTATTATATCTCTTGGGGATGTAGTTGGTTATGGTGCCGATCCCAATGAGTGTTGTGAAATTGTAAAAGGAATTGTTCAGTACAATCTTATGGGGAATCATGATGCATCTATAAATGATATTCTTGATACAAAAGATTTTAACGAGGCTGCAAAATATGTGATAGCGTGGACAAAAAAAAGGATTAATTCTGTTTATGCATCATGGCTTAATTCATCTCCCCATACATATAGCAATGATATTATGCTGTTCTCACACGGCTCACCAATAAATCCCGAGGCATTTGATTATGTTATAACTAAAGAAAATGTAGAATCCATATTCAATCATTTTAAGGATCAGTACAGGATATTCTTTGTAGGGCATGCGCATAAAAGATTTGTGGTATCAAGACAAACAAATAGCAATGGGCAGCTTGTTTCTGATAATTCTGACGTTATCAATATAGAGAAGGACAGGCTTTATCTGATAAGTGCAGGAAGTGTTGGACAGCCCAGGGACCATGATGTAACTACATCTTTCGGAATACTTGACACAAAAAAATGGACTTATAATGTAAGAAGGCTTAACTATGATATTGTAACGGCTTCTGATAAAATAATAAAAGCAGGGCTACCAGAGTGGCTTGCATATAGATTAACTATAGGAGTTTAAAGTATGATAATTGTAATGAAACCAAACGCAACAAAATCGGATCTTGAACATATTGTAAAAACGATAAAGGACATGAAATTGAGACCGCACCTGTCCAAGGGCAAAGAAAGGACGATTATCGGTGCAATAGGTGACGAGAGGAGGCTTGCAGAGTTACCCTTGATAACCTTTCCAGGCGTAGAAAAGGTTCTGCCAATCCTCAGCCCGTATAAGGTTGTGAGCAGAGAATTCAAGAAAGATAACACGATCATACGAATAAACGGCGTATCAATCGGTTCTAAAAAAATTGTTGTAATGGCAGGTCCATGCTCAATAGAAGGCAGAGAAATGCTTCTTGAAATAGGTAAACTTGTTAAATCAGCAGGTGCATCCATACTAAGAGGCGGGGCATATAAGCCGAGAACATCACCATACTCTTTTCAGGGAATGGGGCAGGAAGGGCTGGAGTATTTAAAAGAGGCAAAAAAAATACTTGGAATGCCGGTTGTAACGGAGATAATGGATACGAGAGATATCGATACCATGATAAATTACACGGACATCTTTCAGGTTGGTGCAAGAAATATGCAAAACTTTGCTCTTTTAAAAGAGCTGGGAAATACAAACAAACCTGTACTTTTAAAGAGAGGTCTGTCTGCTACTATCAAAGAATTTTTAATGTCAGCGGAGTATATTGCATCAAAAGGCAACGATAAGATTATTCTTTGTGAAAGAGGTATAAGAACGTTCGAAACAGAGACTCGAAATACCCTTGATCTAAATGCTATTCCGGTTCTTAAAAAATTAACGCATCTACCCGTGATCGTGGATCCAAGTCACGGAACTGGCAGGAGTGATATAGTTGCAACAATGGCTCTTGCATCAATAGCCGCAGGAGCAGACGGCTTGATCATAGAGGTGCATCCGCAGCCGGAAAAGGCTTTAAGCGATGGAGAACAATCATTAAAACCCGATGAGTTTAAACAGATGATTAAAAACCTATCAAAGGTATCAAAGGCGGTAGGAAGAGATATATAAGTGCTCCCCGCGGGTTAACCCAAGGATGCGTTTTTAAAAGAGGTAGGGCTGGGAAGTGAGTGTTTGGTTTGTCATTCCGGCGAAACTTTTCCTCAAGAAGACGGGGAGCTGGGATCCATAAACCTTGCAAACTTGGCAAAACTGGATTCCGGTCTACACCGGAATGACAGAAAAAGAAGAATGTATAAAAAAAATAAGTAATACATATTACCTGAATATAAACTTGCAGATGACATTAAATATGTATTTAATTGTAGGGTGATTCGGTGAATCGCCCATACGTGCTGATTACAGTTTTGAACGGACATGTAGGACGGGTTTAAATCCCATTCTATAACACTGATACATTTTTTGGATTAATGGTTAAAAATTAAACCGTATCTATTAACATTATATGAATAACATGAACCACGCCCTACTATCAGGGAATGAGGCAGTTGCAAGAGGTGCTTTTGAGGCTGGTTGCAGGTTTGCAACAGGCTATCCCGGTACACCCTCAACAGAGATCCTTGAGAGTATAACCAATTACAAGGATATTTATGCAAACTGGGCTGTAAATGAGAAAGTCGCCTTAGAATCGGCATCGGGTGCTTCAATAGCGGGTGCAAGATCGATTGTTACAATGAAGCATGTTGGTTTAAATGTTGCATCAGATCCTTTTATGACACTTGCCTATACGGGTGTAGGCGCGGGACTTGTCATAGTATCCGCAGATGATCCGGGGATATTCAGTTCACAAAATGAACAGGATAACAGGTGGTATGCCTTGTTTGCAAAAGTGCCGATGCTTGAGCCTTCCGACAGCGATGAGGCACGTGTATTTACAAAAAAGGCTTTTCAAATCAGTGAGATGTTTGACCTGCCCGTCCTTTTAAGACTTACGACGCGTATCTCACATTCTAAATCAATTGTTAAAATAGAAGATCCGGATCAGGTAAGAGAAACGGTTTATCCAAAAAAACAGATTGAAAAGTATGTTATGGTGCCTTCAAATGCAAGGGGAAGGAGGTTGTTGCTTGAAGAAAGGTTTAAGAAACTTACAGAATTCTCAGAAGGCTTTGAGCTAAACCGTACGGAATGGAAAAACAAAGACATTGGTATAATCACATCGGGCATTTCGTATCAATATGTCAAGGAATCCATGCCTGATGCAAGCATACTCAAACTTGCACTGACAAATCCGTTACCGTTTAACATGATCGATGATTTTGTAAAGAGGGTAAGAAAGGTACTTATAGTTGAAGAGCTTGATCCTTATATAGAGATGCAGATCCGTTACATATCTACTAAAATTCATGGAAAGGAATTTGTATCATCAATATCTGAATTTACGCCTTTAAAGGTAAAAAATGGGATCGATAGATTTCTTGGTAAGCCAGTTAATGCCGCAAAACCTCCTGTAATGGATGTATCACAAAGGCCGCCCATATTATGTCCCGGATGTCCGCACCGGGGACTATTTTATCAATTATATAAACTCCGCGTATTTGTTGCAGGGGATATAGGATGTTATACTCTTGCCTTTGATCAGCCATTAAATGCTGTTCATACCTGTCTTGATATGGGTGCAGGTATCAGCCAGGCGATGGGTATTGAAAGGGTAATGCCTTCTGGAAGTGAAAAGCCGGTAGCAGTTATTGGAGATTCCACATTCCTCCATTCAGGCATTACATCTCTTTTAAATGCGGTTTACAACAGGAGCAATATTCTTGTTATAATCCTTGATAACAGAACAACCGCAATGACAGGTGCTCAACCGAACCCTGTTGCAGGTATGGATATCTACGGTAATCCTGCGCCGGAGGTCTCTCTTGAAAAACTTGTTTCCGCTATTGGTGCAGAATGGGTAAAAACGGTTGATCCTTATGATACAAAACTGACAGAAAAGACTCTTAAAGATGCCCTATCTTATAGGGGTACTGCTGTTGTTATCACAAAGGGCCCATGCGTTTTATTGCCAGGGTATAAGGAGAAAAAGCAAAAGCCTTATATCGTCAAAACCGAGATGTGTACAGGATGCACAATATGTCTTAACATAAATTGTCCGTCTGTATGGTGGGAGTCAACAGAGAAAAAACTTCCGGGCAGAAAAAGGGCCCGAGGCATAGCATACATAGATCCATTAACATGTACCGGATGCGGCTTATGTGCGGATATTTGCAGTTTTGACGCCATTGTAAAGGTTGAGGAGTAACATGGTTATAAGCACAATTGTAACAGGCGTTGGCGGACAGGGTGTTGTATCTACCTCTGATGTAATAGCAAACATGGCGTACTTAAACGGTTTTGATGTAAAGAAGAGCGATGTCCATGGCATGGCACAAAGGGGCGGTGCTGTTATAAGCACGGTTAGGTTTGGAGAAAAGGTTTTCTCTCCCATTATAGATTTTGATACGGCGGACTCATTGATTGCACTTGAGGAGCTTGAAGGGTTAAGGGGCGTTAACTATCTCAAGGATAATGGAATATTAATACTCAGCAACTATCATATGCCGACACCAGACATCACACTTGGATACACATCATATCCTGATGATATAAAAGAAAGGATCAGGGAGATTAAACCGCACATACTGGTTTATGATATTGATGTACAGGGTATGTTAAAAAGGCATCCTTCTTATCGCGACAATATGTTTTTACTTGGCATATATGCCAAACTTTTAAAATATGAAAAATCATTATGGCTGTCCGCTATAGAACAAAGGTTTAAAAATCCCGATAATCCGGCGAACAGCTTTCTATACGGTTATGAGAATAAAGATGCACTTGTAAAGTCCGGCACTGTTGGTGTAGAGAAGTAAAAGTATGGAGGTATTATGATTTTAAGGGATGTTGAACATTATACCAGAGATAGCCTTGATGAGATCAAATTAAACAAACTTAAACGGGTAGTGGAATGGGTTTATGACAGGGTACCTTTTTATAAACAGCGATTCGACAAGATAGGTCTTAAACCGCACCACATAAAAAGTCTTGATGATATAAAACACATACCATTTACAACAAAGAACGATCTCAGAGATAATTATCCGTTCGGGTTATTTGCAGTTAATATGTATGATGTTGTCAGGATACATGCATCATCAGGTACAACAGGCAAACCGACCGTTATAGCATACACACAAAATGATATAGAAACATGGGCAGAGGTTATGTCAAGGGCTCTTACATCTGCAGGGGTTCATAAAGGGGATATTCTTCAAAACGCTTACGGCTACGGGTTATTCACAGGAGGACTTGGCATACACTATGGTGCAGAAAAGCTTGGCGCTGCTGTTATCCCGATGTCGGGGGGTAATACACAAAAACAGGTCATGCTCATGCAGGACTTTGGATCAACAGTTCTCACCTGCACGCCGTCTTATGCACTTAATGTAGCAGAAGTCGCGAATGATATGGGTGTGAGAATGGATTCACTCAAGTTAAAAATAGGCGTGTTCGGTGCAGAGCCGTGGACAGAGGACATGCGGGCAGAGATAGAAAAAAAACTGCGCATTGATGCAATTGATATATATGGTTTGAGCGAGATCATGGGGCCTGGTGTCGCTGTTGAATGCCTTGAAGCAAAATCGGGACTGCACATATATGAAGACCATTTTTTACCTGAGATAATAGACCCTGATACACTCCAGCCTTTACCTTACGGTGAACAAGGAGAGCTTGTTATTACAACATTAACAAAAGAAGCTATTCCTTTGATCAGATACAGGACAAGGGACCTTTCAGGACTTAATCCGGAGCCATGCGCATGCGGAAGAACCATAACCCGTATGTCAAGGATCGCGGGTAGATCGGATGATATGCTTATCATAAGGGGTGTTAATGTGTTTCCATCCCAGATAGAGAGTGTTATATTGAAGTTTGACAGCATAGCTCCATATTATCAGATCATTGCAGATAAGGAAGGCGCACTTGATACCCTTGAAATACGGGTTGAGGTGAGTGATAAAATTATGTTTGATGAGATAAAGGTACTTGAGAATCTCAAAAGAAAGATGGAGCATGATATAAAAGACTATCTTGGTATAAGTGCAAACGTAAAGCTTGTAGAACCAAAAACTATTGAAAGGACAGCAGGTAAGGCGGTGAGGGTAATAGATAAAAGAAAGAAGTAAAAAGGATGGCTGTTTATTAACCCAAAATGCAATAATCAAAAGATTTCCCCGGCGCTTGCGACGGAGAGCTTCTTTGTGCCTGTTTTTTCATTGTATTTTTTAGTTTAAACAACGCCTTTTTGCTTAAGCTGCTCTATCTCCTTATCCGAGTAACCGGTAGACTTTAATAACTCAACAGTATGTTCACCGGATGCCGGTGCTTTTTTAAAATCGTCATTCTTATCCTTATAAAATGGATTCCTTATTGTTATAGCCTTCCCATGCTCTGTTTGCACATAACCAAACATACCTCTATAAATTATCTGCGGGTCATTTAGCAGTTCATTTGGTTCATTAACAGGCTCTATACAGACATCCTGACCATTGAAAAAATCTACCCATTCTTTTCTTGTTTTTTTTATAAATACGGACTCAATATCTTCACTCACCCTTTTCATCTCATCGCCTCTCGCATACTGCTTATCAAGCAGGTCGGGCCTGCTGATCATCTCAACAAATTTTGCCCAGAACTTTGGTTCGATCGCACCGATTGTAATAAATTTATCATCTTTTGTTTTATAGACATTATAGCATGGGACGCTGCCTATAAGCTCCATACCGCCCCGTTTTATACCATCTTTAACATAAGGCAGATAGGCACTCATAAACGCCAATAGTCCATCAATCATTGATACATCAAGATTCATACCGCTGCCCGTCTTTTCTCTATTATAAAGTGCAAGCATAATTGAGCCAAATGCAGTAAAACTACCTCCACCTATATCTCCGATTTGAACGCCTGGTATTACAGGTTTATCAATAGTGCCTGTTACTCCAAGTACACCCGAGATCCCCATATAATTAAGGTCGTGTCCCGCCTTTTTTGCATAAGGGCCATCCTTGCCATAACCTGTAATGGAGCAGTAGATTATGGATGGATTGATCTGTGAAATTGCATCATATCCAACGCCGAGTCTATCCATTACACCTGGTCTGAATCCCTCAACAACAATGTCTGCATATTTTGATAGCCTTTTGAATACCTCAACCCCTTGTTTTACCTTTAGATTAAGCCTTATGCCCTTTTTATCCCTGTTCAATGCCTCAAAAAGACTACCCCGCGTGCTGTCTATTTCAGACATCTGTCTTAAATAATCACCCTGATCCGTATCCTCGATCTTGATAACTTCGGCGCCGAGATCGGCAAGAAAAAGCGTTACTAAAGGACCCGGCAAAAGCCTTGTCAGATCAAGTACCCTTATGTTTTTTAGTATTTTCATGCTATCCAATGTCCTGTCAGTAAACTTAAATAATCCCGCACACCATTAATTATACGATAATGACGGATGATATGTTTTTCAAATGAAGGAGTCAATCTTTAATGAATTCGTTAAACAACCAATGCAGTTAAAGACGTAGAGTTATTCCAACTTTTCCGCCTTTTAAAAACAAAAAGGTGGATTTATCAATATGTTATATATAAAAATAAGTGTGAAACCGCACTTATTTAAAAAGTCAGGAGCATCACTTATATTAGTTTTAACCTAATCATCAGCACCCTTATGAACGCTTCTATCACGATTCCATTTGACATCTTTGATTGTCCCGCCCTTCTATCCTCAAAGATAATCGGTATCTCTTTTATATTGAATCCAGCCTCTTTTATCCTGTATGACATTTCTACTTGAAACCCATAGCCGTTTGATCTTACACTATCCAGATCAATCTTTTTAAGTGCAGAAACATTATAACATCTGAACCCTGCTGTCATATCGGTAACATTTAAACCAAGCATAAACCTTGAATATAGGTTGCCGCCTTTGCTTACAAATCGTCTCAATAAGCCCCAATTGACTGTCCCGCCTCCATCTATATACCTTGAGCCTATAACAAGGCCGTTATCTTTAAGGCCCTCAAGTAATCTTGGAAGATCCTCCGGTTTATGTGAAAAATCAGCATCCATCTCGAATACCACATCATAACCTTTCTCTATGGCGTATCTAAAGCCACTGTTATACGCATTACCCATACCCATTTTTTTGGGTCTATGAATCACTCGAATTCTTAAATCAGCCGCTGATAGGGCATCAACAATCTTACCTGTGCCGTCTGGTGAATTATCATCGATAATGAGGATATCCGTTTGCGGGAGATAATTGAATATTTCCTGAATAAGCTTCCTAATGTTCTCTGCCTCGTTGTATGTGGGAATTATAACGAGAGATTTCACGGACGTATAATCCCTTCAAAACCATAGCATTTGTAGACATAAAATGTTCTCGCATAATGCCCGAATCTATAAATATTGATTGGAGATAATTCTACCCATTTTTTGCATTTAAAGTGCTGCAGAGGATCTATCCTGAAACTATTGTCGTTAATATAAACGGCGTTCCAGCCTATAAGTTTCTTTGTAACATTCATGCCCCAGTCATGATAAGAGTCTCCTGTATTGTTTGATGTGTATACCTGCGGCTGTCCGGGTGCATTAAATGCAAGCTGGCTTGAAAGCTGATACTTATGAGTAAAGATAAAGGTTTTGCCTTGTTTGGAAAGCTCATCATAAGCCTTCATCACTGCCTTGCCGGCTGTGTGCCATCCGTACAGATCGTTTGTAAGGTCCGTATCAGCAGGCTTTAAAGGGATCAGCGGATAATAAAGTTGTATGTGTATGAGCATTGTAAAAAGTAGTGCAATCGACAGAGCAAGCCATAGATAAAACCTATATCCTTTCTTTTGATACATATCATAAGAAAGCTGGATCATAATGATAACCGCGGGTATGTACCCCATTAGTGCCCAGTTTGGTTTTTCATCAACAACAAAGCTTACGGCAAAAAAGAAGCTCACAATCACAATAGAGAATATTGATAAGAAAAGATATGTTTTATTCTTATCCCTTTGCCATACCTTAAATCCGTAATAAATGGCATAAAGTATAAGAAAATAGATGAAAGGAGAAACCAGTCCGACTTGAGAGCCGAGAAATGTAAAGAATTTATTTATGCTTAAATGAAAGTTCGGGTTTCTTGATACAAGCTCAAATCTTACAGACGCAAAATTATGCTGTATATTCCATACAATGACGGGAGTAAATATTATAAGCGCAATGATGGCTGCGATATAAGTCCTTTTATCTTTAAACCATTTTCTATCATCTTTTGAAACAATCATAAAAGTGAGGGCTGATAAAGGAATAAAAATCGAATGATATTTACTCAGCATTGCAAAACCAAGTGCGGTGCCCGCAGCATACCAGTAATTACCCTTTCCATCCATAAACACCTTTACAAGAAAATACATTGTTAAAAGCCAGAAAAATCCGAGCGGTGCATCGGGAAGCATCATCAGTCCGCCTATAGCATAAGCAGGTATAATGTTTATAACAATAACTGCAAAGGATGCCTTCATCCTGTCTTTAAGGAGCTTGCCAGCAATAAGCCATACGAGTATCGAATCGCCAATAGAATAAAGTAATGCCGACATCCTTACTGCATAAGCTGTACTGCCAAGAAATTGCATCATAATATAATTTGACCATGCGACAAGCGGCGGATGCTCGTAGTAGCTTAATGATAAATATCTTGCAAACTGCCAGTAATAAGCCTCATCATCACTCAGATTAAGCGTAAAGATGAACACAAGTCTGATTATAGTTAGAAACACGATTGTTATAATAAACAGCCATAAAGCTTTTTTATTCTTTTCCATATTTTTTTTCTTATCATTTACACAATTCAAAGGTCAACAAATGTAAACGTGCATGCCATTAAATATCCAGCCTATTGACTTATATGTAAACAGGTTTTATCCTTTCAATAAGAATTTAAAAAATAGAGGTGGTAAAAGATGAATCAACTTAAAACGGTAGTGCTGCTGGGCGCATTGACAGGGCTGCTTATATTTATAGGCGGTGCAATAGGCGGCCAGAGCGGCATGATGATAGCTTTTGTGATAGCAGTTGTCTTGAATTTTATAAGTTACTGGTTTTCGGACAAGATTGTATTATCTCTTTATAAGGCAAAAGAGGTTCAGGAAAATGATGAGCCCAGGTTATTCAGTATAGTGAGAAAATTAACGGCCCAGGATGGATTACCAATGCCTAAAATATATATTATACCAACCGATACTCCCAATGCATTTGCCACGGGAAGAAATCCTGAGCATGCAGCTGTAGCCGTAACGAGGGGTTTGATCGGTATGTTGAATGAAGAAGAGCTTGAAGGCGTGCTTGGTCATGAGCTTTCACATGTAAAACACAGGGACATACTTATAAGCAGCATATCAGCTACAATAGCAGGCGCTATCATGATCCTTGCGAGAATGGCCATGTTCGCAGAGTTTTTTGGCGGATTTAACAACAGAAATAAAAAGGGCGGCTTGCTTGTTATGCTTGCATTTGCGATACTTGCACCTGTTGCGGCTACGGTTATCCAGCTTGCCATATCAAGATCGCGGGAGTTTATGGCAGATGAGGGAAGTGCAGGACTCACCGGTAATCCGAATGGTTTGATCTCTGCACTGAAGAAAATAAGCTATGGTAATGCAAGGCTTCCGATGAATTCCAACCCTTCTACTGCACATATGTTTATAATATCACCATTCCATGGTAAGGGAGTATTGTCATTGTTCAGTACTCACCCACCGGTGGAAGCAAGGATTGAAAGATTAGAAAAAATGATGTATGGTAGATAAATAAGAGGATATAAATGTTTGATCTTGCTGATTATAAGGAAAGATTATCAGAAAAAGCCCAGGAAATGATAGGCACCGCCATCGAGGAGTCAAAAAAACGTCAGCAGTTCTATGTTGGAGTTGAACATTTATTTCTTGCGTTTATAATGTCGGAGAAGGATTTTATCAATGATTTAAATCGTGCACTCGGGGTAGGCACAAAGTTGATAGAAGATCTGTTAGATGAACATCTTAACAATACCAAATACTTTGTTACAAGTGGAATCAAGTTTTTACCAGATGTGGTAACCGTTTTACAGATAGCATGGGATAATACCCAAAATTCGGGCAGGCAGCTTGTTACGCCGGTGGATATACTTGAATCAATGTTTAAAGAAGGGCATTGCTATCCTGTTCAACTTATGAGGGGGTTTGGGATTGAACCGAGGGTTGTAATTATAGAAATAGAGAAACAGACGAGAAAACGTGAAGACAAGGAAAAAGAGTTAAAGAAAAAATATGAACTGCCGCCATACTTGAAACAGTTCGGTATAAATCTTAATAAACTTGCGAGGCTTGATAAGCTCCAACCTCTTATAGGAAGAGAAAATGAACTCGCACAGGTTCTCGAGATCTTGATGCATAAGGAACGCAGCAACTCGGTTATGCTTGTAGGTGAAGCGGGGGTTGGCAAAACAGCTATTGTAGACGGACTGGCAAGGATAATAGAACTCGAGCCGGAAAAAGTTCCCTACAGGTTGAGAAATAAGCAGGTGGTAAACCTGCAGATGAACACCATAGTTGCAGGCACCATGTTTAGGGGTATGTTTGAAGATAGAATAGAGCATATAATTAAAGAGGTTAAAGAAAGACAGAATATTATACTTTTCATAGATGAGGCGCATAGTATTGTTGGAGCCGGTTCTGCTATGGGGGTGCCGAGTGATGCGGCAAACATATTAAAATCCAGTCTTGCAAGAGGTGAGGCTCAGATTATAGGAGCTACCACGTATACGGAATACAAGGAATTTATTGCAGAAGATGAAGCTCTTGCGCGAAGATTCAGGCTTGTCCATATTAAAGAGCCGTCACTGAAGGAAACCCGCATTATAGTGGAGGGAATCATACCGAGACTTGAAAAATTGTACAACGTGACAATACCCCATGATACGATAGATGTTATCCTGAATCTCAGCGAAAGGTATAACCGTTCAGTCCGTTTACCCGATAAGGTTATTGGCTGGCTTGACACATCGGCAGTTAAAACAGAGGTAAATAATGAAGATGTTGTGTCGTCTGGTACAATCAGGCAGGTTGTCGCACAGGAATCTCAAATACCTATTGATATGGTTGTAAGGGATACGTCACAGCGGTTTTTAAACATAGAATCAGTTCTTTCAAAAAGGGTTGTTGGTCAGGAAGAGGTCATAAGAAGGCTATCAAACCGCTTAAGGCTTAACAAGGGACCATTGAAAGAAAATTACAACAGACCCGATGGTGTATTGCTCTTCCTGGGTCCGACCGGTGTAGGTAAGACGGAACTGGCAAAGGCGCTTGCAGAGTTTTTTTATGAAGATGAGCATAAAATAATTCGTATTGATATGTCTGAATATTCCGATTCTTCAATGGCAGTTGATAGATTAATCGGTATGCCGAGGGGCATAGTTGGTTCTGAAAGAGGCGGTATACTGACAAATGTGCTGAGAGATAATCCTTCATCGGTAGTACTTCTCGATGAGATAGAAAAGGCTAACGGTTTTATACACAATATACTATTACAGGTTTTTGATGAAGGATGGCTTACCGATGGAAAGGGTAAAAAAGTTTACTTCAGCGATGCAGTGATTATTATGACAAGTAACCTTGGTTCAGAGCATTTTAAAAAGTTTATGCAGCCTCTTGGATTTTTAAATGATGTAACACAGGGTTTTGAATCTGTGAGAAAGGCTGTAGTTTCAGAGGCTGAGAGGATATTTTCACCCGAATTCTTGAACAGGATAGATGAGATAATAGTGTTCAATCCATTGAAGTATGAGAGTGTTAAACAGATAGCGCTTATGTATATAAATCAGATAGAAAAAACCTTAACAAGGGACGGGAAAACCATAATCATTACCGATGAAGCACTGGATATGATTGTAAAAAACGGGTACAGTCAAAAGTACGGAGCACGATTTTTGAAGCGAACTATTGATGAGCTTATAAAGATACCGTTAACGATTAATTGGTATAATGGAAATAAGTTTACAATCTATGTACAAAACGATGACATAGAAATAAAATCTGAATTTGACGGCACACTTGCACATGAACTTTATGCCCCGGTAAATATCTAAATTAAATTTTTTCTTTTTAATTTGGAACTATCCTAATTTTAAACAATGGGAGAATATTATGATAGAATTAAAAAATGTTGTTAAAAAATATGGTGAAAGAGTGATACTGCATGGTATTTCATTCAGTGTTGAAAAAGGAGAGGTCCTTGGTTTTCTAGGCCCCAACGGTGCCGGGAAAACAACCACAATGCGCATCATAACAGGTTATCTGTCGGCTTCTTCAGGCGATATCGTGGTTGACGGTTATAATGTTAGGCAATACCCTAACAAGGTAAAAGGTATAATAGGCTATTTACCGGAACTCGCGCCCGCGTATCATGAAATGACTGTACTGAGTTATCTAAAGTTCATGGCGGGTATAAAAGGAGTACCCGGGAATACGGTAAATTCAGCATTACAAAGGGTAATATCCCAGTCACATGTAGAGAACGTGAAGGACAGGCTCATAGGCAATTTATCAAGGGGATACAGGCAAAGGGTCGGCATTGCTCAGGCACTGTTAAACGATCCAAAAATCTTGATACTCGATGAGCCGACGGTCGGGCTTGATCCGGAACAGATCATTGAAATAAGAAATCTTATAAATGATCTTGGTAAAGACCATACAATCATACTCAGTACTCACATACTGCCGGAGGTTGCTATTACGTGCACAAGGGTACTTGTTATTAACGACGGCAAATTACTTACCCATGAGTCATTTGATAACCTTTCAAAAAAGCTGCAGGATGAAAAGGTCTTCAGCCTCATTCCAACAAGAATAGATGATAAAATGATAGCATCGTTAAAAACCATAGATAAGGTTATATCTGTAACAACAGTTGACAGAGAGATATCCATAAAAACGGAGAATGGTTTTGATAAACCGGAGCTCATATCAGAAGCGGTCTTCAAATCAGGGGGTAACATTATAAAATTTGCTCCTGAAACATTTAACATGGAAGATATATACATAAAACTGATCTCGCAGGATAGAGGGGGTGCACAATGAGTATAAAAAAGATATGGACTATTGCAAGAAGAGAGCTTAATTCGTACTTTACATCACCTATTGCTTATGTGATTCTGGCTATATTCACTTTTCTTACAGGATACTTCTTTTATGTAAGGGTACAGTTTTATAACTTTTTAAGTCTTCAGTTTATGCGCTATCAGGGACACATAGGCGCCCTTAATATCAACGATTACATACTAAAACCCTTGTACGGGAATCTCGGTGTGATACTGCTGCTTCTCATACCTATAATTACAATGAAAACGTTTGCAGAGGAGAAAAGGAACGGTACAAAGGAGTTGATAATGACATCTCCTGTTACATTGACTGACATAGTATTGGGGAAATTCACCGCTTCTGCCATAATTCTTATTGTAATGCTCGCTTCTACAATATCTGCCCCGATATTTTTATTGAGCTATGCATCGCCTGATAAAGGGGTTATATTATCCATATATTTAGGTATGTTTTTGATGGGCATTGCAATGCTATCTGTTGGTATGTTTGCTTCAAGCCTAACAGAGAATCAGATAGTAGCTGCTGTAATATCTTTTGGTATATTGCTTGGATTCTGGGCAATAGGCTGGGCATCACATGGTACGAATCCTGCGATTGCCTCTGTACTGACGTTTTTATCTTTGATTGATACACATTTTCAGGATCCTTTAAAAGGGCTTATAGATACAAGGGATATTTTGTACTATCTAAGTTTTACATTCTTCTTTTTGTTCCTCACACATAGGATTTTAGAATCAGAGAGATGGAGGTAAGTATATGAAAAAAATAATAGGTTTTCTCGGTTTAGGCATTTTTGTAGTTGGGGTATTCATAAGGCTCGTTGCATCAACATGGGGTGTTTTGGCAATAAGCCTTTTTGTCACAGGCATAGTACTCATTACTCTATGGGCTGTTTTGAGAAGAGAAGCATTAAAAGAGCTTTTGAAGGGTAGAAAACTTTTTTACGGGATCAATGTGGTTGTGCTTGTTATTGTAGTTCTCGGTATCGTAGTCGCGGTGAATTATGTATCAACGAATTATTACCATAGATGGGATTTAACGGCTAATAGGCAATTTACACTTTCACAAGAAACGGATAAGGTTCTTAAAGGGCTCAGGCACGGGCTAAAGATTACAGCCTTTTTTGAAGTTGGTACAGGTCAAAGTATAAGAGACCTGCTTGCAGATTATGCCTATAAAAGTAAAGAAGTAAAATACGAGGTTGTTGATCCTGAAAAGGAACCCACAATCGCACAGAGTTATGGCATAAGTTCTAACGGGGTAATTGTTATTGCGTATAATGGTAAAACCATTAAAACAAGTCAGGCGACAGAGAGTGGTATTACGAATGCTATTGTAAAACTTTTGAGAAATAAAATCATCAATGTCTGCTACATAACAGGGCATGGAGAAAAATCTTTGTCAGATATGGCAGGGGTTGACGGTTATGGTGCATTCAAACAGGCGTTAATGGATCAAGATTATAGTGTGAAAGAATTGCTTTTACCTAGTATAGGAGCAATACCAACGGATTGTTCTGTGTTAATAGATGCAGGCGCAATAAAACCATTTTTCCCTAACGAGATGGATGTATTAACAAAGTATCTTCAGGACGGCGGACATATGTTGGTGATGATTGATCCATTGACCAATTCTGGTATTATCAAGTTTCTGTCAAAATATAATATAGAAGTAGGCAATAACGTAGTGCTTGATCAGGTAGTAAGGTTATTTCAGGGTCCCAGTCTTGGAGTAGAACCTATTGTGAAACAGTACAGTCTTATTAGCGATATAACAAAGGATTTTAAAGGCGATACGATATTCCCTCTTGTTAGAACAGTGAGTCCGGGGAATAGCAAGAACCCGGATTACAGTATTGATTCGATCGCCAAAACAAGCAATACAAGCTGGTCTGATGCAGATTTGAAAATACTTTTTAGCAAAGGTATTGCTAAATTTAATCCTAAAGTGGATACCAAAGGTCCCCTTAGTGTAGCAGTACAGGGCACTCTAAAGTTTGGGAACAATACGGCACGAATAGTCGTATTCGGGACATCAAGAATGGTTACGAACAAGTATATAAATGCTCTTTATAACAAGGATCTTGTTATGAACAGTATAAGCTGGCTTTCAAAAGAAGAAAACCTGATTACCATAAGACCCAAGCCGGCAAACAACCAGCAGATGTTTCTTACGCAGTCCGAGGGTAAATTGATCCTTTATATGACAGTAATATTGATTCCACTTTTACTTTTCTTTGGAGGAATCCTTGCCTATACAAGGATGAAGAGGTTATAGGAGACTATTCATGAACTACAAACTTACAATAATCCTTGCAGGAATCCTTGTAATCCTGATAGCAGGCATATTGATCGTTAGACATGGGAAAGTAGGTATATACGGTACTGTGTTAAAGGAGAAACGGGTTTTTAATATTATTAATGGGGATATATCACGGATTGATTTGAGCAATAAAAACGGTAATTTTGTTATAAAAAAGGATACATCGGGGAAATGGATTATAACACATCCTATCAAGACAAACGTAGATACCTCTACACTTAATACCTTTATCAGCGTTATACAAAATCTGAATTACGAAAGGAACATAGGTACCGGTTCTTTAACAAGCTTTGGTTTGAGTCCGGCTTCAATAACAGCAACTGTAACATCATCCGATAAAAAAACTTATAAGCTTGAGATAGGGAATAAGACACCAATTAACCAAGACTATTACGCGATGGCGTATAATGGGAGTAAAGGTATTTTCACCATAACAAAATGGGTAAGAGATAACATGGATAAGAATTTGTTCGATTTAAGGAATAAATACGTTGTTAAAGTCGGATGGAACGATGTGAAGTCTATAACCTTTAAGAAGAAAGGAATCACGGCCTACAGCCTTGCTAAAAATGATAATGTATGGTCATTCAAAAAGCCATCATATAACAGGATAAAAAATTCAATAATGAACAACATGATTTTTGAGTTAGCAAATCTCAAGGCTTCAAATATTATCGACAATTTTACAGATATTGCAAAATTAGGACTTGAAAGGCCATTGGAGAATATTATTATAACAACAATGAATAACAAGCAATATGATATTAAAATAGGTAATAGTGTAAACAATAATGAGTATGCGATGTTAAATGATCAAAAGCAGCATGTGTATGTAATATTGAAGAGTGTGCTTTCAGCTTTTGATAAACCTATAGGTCAAATGATAGATAAAAAATTGTTAACCCAAAATCAGTGGAATATCTCTTCTATAATGTTTGTAAATAATGGTAGTGCTGTAATCTTAAAAAAGAATGCCAAGGCCCAGTGGGATAAAAACGGTACGCTGTATACTAAAGTTAGCTATGTAAATAAGTTAATTCATGATCTGACATCCCTTAATGCTACCGGTTTTATTGGTAATACTGATTTATTAAAAGAGCCCGCACTTACATTTACGATAACGAGTGCAACAGCACCTACAATGACTACGATCTCTTTTGGTAATTATAATAGCAGGGTTGTGTATGCAAAGACATCCATTGACCCAAGATTAGCGGAGTTGCCTGTTTTAGCGGTTAGATCGCTTGAGGCAGACGTGAAATCAATATCAGAATAAATAAAAGGTATATTTGTATGGAAGAAAAAAAAGATGATGAAATAAAGGTTACCGATAAAAGGCGGTTTAAAATGGAAGAAGATGGTAAAGCTGCGGCAGCTGATAAGAATGAAGTGAACGATATGCCTGAAAACAATGAATCACTAAAGGATGAAGGTTCTTTAATAGAAGATGAAAAACAGGAACAGGACATCGGCGATTACAAATTAAGCTTTATAGACCTTATTAATTCGCTTGCAGGTACAGCTCTTATACAGCTTGGTGTTGTAACAGATCCCGCAACAAATAAACTCCAGAAAGATGTAAAAGCAGCAAAACAAACAATAGATATTATAGAAATCCTTAAAGAAAAGACAAAGGGCAATTTGGCTAACGAGGAGTCCATGATACTTGATAATGTGCTTTTTGATCTTAGAATGAGGTATATTGCCACTCAGAAGTAAAGGAATAAGGAGGAAAAAAATGAATAAAAAAGGTTACAGAATATTAGGTGTAGGGGTGCTTATATTGGCATCGGTTGTAGTAGGTTTAATACTTTCTGCAAGGATGAGCATTACAACCCCTATAAGTGCTAAAGAGACAAAGCTATGGAGTACAAAGCCTGAAACACAGCAGGAAACTAATTTGACACAGAAATATGTACCTGCTTCATTCTCACCGCTTGTTAATGCGGTAAAGGGTGCGGTTGTGAACATATCAACAACAAAGATTGTAAAAACAGTGCCGATGAACCAGCAGATGCTCGGTAATCCGATGATGCAGCAGTTCCAGCAGTTTTTCGGTCCGCATTTTCAGGAATTCTTGGGACCTCAGGTACCGCAAGAATATAAAGAACACGCCCTTGGATCAGGCTTTATTATTAACAAAGACGGTTATATCCTTACAAACAATCACGTAATAGCCGGCATGTCCGATATCAAGGTAATAACGGATAACGGAGACCAGTATACTGCAAAGGTAATCGGGACCGACCCAAAAACAGATATTGCACTTTTGAAAATAGATCCCAAGAAAGCACTTGATGTAGCCTATCTTGGTGATTCTTCAAAAGTACAAGTTGGGGATTGGGTTGTTGTTATAGGTAATCCTTTCGGTCTTGATCACACGGTTACCGCGGGAATTATAAGTGCAGAAGGCAGAAGACTTAGTAATGAAAGTAATTATGACCAATTCTTACAGACGGATGCGGCCATAAACAGAGGGAACAGCGGCGGGCCGGTATTTAATCTTAAGGGAGAAGTTATAGGCATAAGCACAGCGATAATAGCTCCAAGCATAGGACAGGGAATAGGTTTTGCCATACCCATCAACGTAGCCAAGACGATTTTACCCCAGCTCCTGGCACATGGCAAAGTTGTAAGAGGATGGCTTGGCGTTTATATACAGGACATTACTCCTGATCTTGCAGAATCATTCCATCTAAAAAGAAATCAGAAGGGTGCAGTAGTAACTAAAGTGGTTAAAGATGGACCTGCTTACAAAGCTGGCATAAGAGAAGGGGACGTGATCATAAAGTTCGACGACAAACGGATAAAGAGTGCAGATGTACTCCCATGGATTGTTTCAAATGTGCCTGTTAATAGTAAGGCATCGGTTGTTGTTATCAGGCATGGGAAAGAAAAGACATTTACAGTTACAATAGGTGAACTGCCGTCTAATGAACAGATAGCGAGCGAAAGTGTTAAAAAGAAAGAATCGGCGAGTAGTGCTGCCTTAGGCATAACGGTAGAGAATATAACCCCTGGTGTACAAAACCAATATAGATTACAGACAAATAAAGGGGTTATTATTACTAATGTTGCATCGGGCAGCCCTGCTGATATGGCAGGCATCCAGAATGGCGATGTAGTAAGGCAGGTTAATCAGCAAGCGGTAAATAATGTAAATGAATACAACAAGCTTATTTCAAAGGTAAAGAAAGGTGAAATGGTTTCGCTGCTCATATCAAGAGGTAATGCAAACATCTATGTAGCAATGACAGCACAGTAGGGACATGAAAACTGTTATAAAAAGAGGATGTAAAAAAGCTCTATCTTTTACGATAGGGCTTTTTTTAAATAAAGCGGTATTGCCATAGAAGTAGGAAAGAACTTGACCTTTAGCGAATAACTCATTAAATTTTAATGTGGTTTTAAATAATAAATTTACAAATAGGAGGTTTAAATGGTAGAACAGAAGCCACAACCGCAGGTTGTACTCTTCTCAACACCAACATGTTCATGGTGCAGAAAGACAAAACAATATTTATCGGAACATAGAATAAGGTGCTAT
>JAMCPX010000011.1 GCA_023382265.1 Deltaproteobacteria bacterium
ACTACAGACGTAAAGATTTTACAGAAGAATGGCAATACATGGACTGTAAGTTACAAAATAGAATTTAAGTTTTCCATAATTTCAGAGCGTGCAGACTATACATTAAAACAGGTCCTTAACCCTCCTAATAGTGTTACATGGACACGTATAAGCGGAAATCTTAAGGACGTAACCGGTTCATGGCATCTGATCTCAATAGATAACGGAACAAGGACAATTGGTTTTTACAGGGTTTATACGGATGTTGGGTCAATAAGCTTCCTTTTAAAGTATCTGCTCAAAAAACAACCGACACTCGGGACAGCGATAGCTACTTCTTCTGTACTTGTTTATACAAAAGCTATACAAAAATGGGTAGATAGTGTAAATAAAGAGCAACATGCTACAATAAACCAATAACCGAAAGATGCATTCGGGAATAAGAAAGTTTGTGTAGTTAGTGAAAAAACTCGTTATACTGTGTCATATAAGGTGATTCTTCTAAAAAATGCAGCTGGGTTTTATACAAAATTCGATGCTGAATTGCGGAAAAGGATAAACGCATACTCCAAAAGGTGGGAGATAGGGGTTTGTCCTTGACAGGCTGACATTCCCATTGCATTTTCGGGCTAAGGAGTTGACGTACGTAAATCAGAGTGTTATTAATTATGGAATATGATCCATCAACCTCTTGATTTTGAGAAACCAATTCATGAGTTAGAGAAAAAGATAGAAGAATTCAAACAGTTGTCTTCAGCAGAAGGCATAGAGCTTTCTGACGAGATAGAGAAACTTGAAAAAAAGTTAAAGAAATTGCGTGAGGACATTTTTAACAATCTTGACGCATGGAAGATTGTTCAGCTGTCAAGACATCAGGAAAGGCCGTACACATGGGATTATATTTATCTGATATTCGATGAGTTTGTTGAGTTACACGGCGACAGGCTGTTCAGGGATGATACAGCTATGGTAACAGGCATAGGGACCATTGCTGGTATGAGGGTGGTTTTGATAGGTGAACAAAAGGGCAGGGGATCAAAAGAGCGGATGTATAGAAACTTTGGTATGCCGCATCCGGAAGGTTATAGAAAGGCAATTCGGATAATGAAGCTTGCAGAAAAATTTCAAATACCTATCATCACGATTATCGATACCCCAGGCGCTTATCCGGGTATAGGTGCGGAAGAAAGGGGACAGGCAGATGCCATATCTTCTTCTATATTAACAATGTCAGGGATCAGAGTTCCAACGGTTGGTTGTATTATAGGGGAAGGAAGTAGCGGCGGCGCACTCGCCATTGGACTTGTTGACAGATTGTTAATGCTTGAGTATGCTATATATTCTGTAATCTCTCCTGAAGGTTGTGCTGCAATACTCTGGAAAGATAAAGCAAGGACTTCGCAAGCTGCAGAAACATTAAAATTAACATCGGATGAGTTAAAAAAAGCAGGCATTATAGATGAGATACTTAAAGAGCCTCCTGGCGGGGCACATACTGATTATAAACAAATGGCACAGACAATCAAGGATGCATTGATTAAGCATACCAAGGAACTTAGCTCTATGCCTGTAAATGAACTTGTGGAAAATAGATATAAGAGATATAGGGCTGTAGGGGTATTTAAAGAATGAAGGTATGAGTAATATCTTAGGTATAGACATAGGTGCGTATTCTGTTAAGGCAGTTGGTTTAAAAACAACATTAAGGAATGTTGAACTTGTTATGGCTAAGGAGTTGATTCTGCCTCAGCCAAACAACTTAATGTCTGAAGAAAACATAAACAGTATTAAAGATTTCTTTAATATTGAAGGGCTTAAAACTTATGAAATCATTGTTGGCATACCATCTTACAATATTTCTACCCATATTGTTAATATCCCGTTTAAGGAAGATAAGTTAATAAAACAAGCCATAGGTCCTGAGCTTGAAAATGTAAGTCCATTCAGTCTTGAAGAATCGATAATGGATTATACGATTCTTAATAAGAATAGTGATGGGGCAAGTGCGATTACATTTTCAGCAAACAGCGGTTTACTTAAACAGTTTCTTGAAACATTATTCCATGCCGGTATCGATCCAAATGTGATTGATGTAAATCATTGTGCCTATTCAAACCTGACAACCTATATTAAAGTACAAGAACCTTTTGTTGTTATAGATGTTGGGCAGATGCACACATCTTTATCTTTTATAAATGAACTGGGTGTATTTGTTACAAGAGATATAAAAATTGGCGCATCCATGCTGGATATGTCTAATGACAATGAGCCGATAAATGATGCAAAGCTATTAAACCTTGTTAAAGCTATTGAGCATGCGGTAAATATGGCTGAAAAACATTTTAATATAACAGTTCAAACAGCCATATTTGCAGGGAGATTTGCAGACAAGGAACTTACGTTTGGAAAACATCTTGGTGTACCGGCGTATTCCTTACCATTAAACGATATCGCGAGCGCAATAATTGGAGAAAACATATCAATTGAATCTAAATATACGCTTGCCTTTGCTTATGCCGCCAGGAATATAATGAAGAAACCACGTAACATTATAAATTTAAGACAGCATACATTTCAATTTAAGCGGGCGATTGAGCAAATAAGGGGCAGAATGATTACCACTATCTCAATAGCTGCGGTTTTAATAGCCATATTAATTACCAGTATATCCTACAGCTATATAAGCCTGAAACACCAGAGAAATCTTTTATATAACAAACTAAACCGGATCTTTACCGATGCTTTCCCTGATCAATTATCAATGGGTGATCCAATTGGAGCAATGAAGAGTCTTGTTTCAAAAGAAGCTAAAAAAGCAGAAAATGCTACATCGGCTATTCCTATGATAGAATTATTAAGGGAGATCAGTAATGGTATACCCAAAAATGTCAAGGTTGATGTTCGGGATTTATCGGTGGATCCAGAACAAATAACATTAAGAGGAAAGGTTAACAGTATAGATGCGGTTGATAAGATTGTTGCCGGAATAAAGGGCTTCAGCACCATAAAAGATGTAGAGGTTGTGGATACGAGGAAATCCGCGGATCAAAATGGTTTTGATTTCCAATTAAAAATAATACTCAAATGAATATAAAAATATTTAAAAATCTGAATATACTTTCTGCTCTTAAAAAGTCATTTTCAAATCTCAATACAAGAGAGAAAGGACTTGCGATATTGGCGATTGTGGTATTTATCGTTGTTATGCTTGATGTGCTTTTGATAACGCCGTTATATAAAAATAGTGAGAGGATGAAAAAAGAAATAAAAGATTACAAATCGGAACTTGTGCAGATGGAACGGCTATACGATGAGCACTTAAGATATAAGGCTGTTCTGCGCGGGAATGAGGGATTACCGGCTGATTTTTCTATAATGACTTATCTTGAGGGTATTGCCAATACGGTTGGTGTTTCTTATGACTCCGTTCAACCAAGAACTTCCGCCGATAACAGCTATTCTTATATTGATATACGGCTGAAAAAAATAACCCTTTATCAGCTTACAAACCTTTTATACAGTATAGAAATAGGAGGCAAATATCCATTAAGAGTAAAAAAACTTGATATTAGAACATCCTATGAAAACAAATCGTTGCTGGATGTTGGTATGCAGATTGTTATATCGGGCAAAGTTTAATTAATTAAGCTCATGATCACTTCTTTTTTTAAATCAATATGGAATGGTATTATAGACCGCAAATGGATACTTTTAAAGTTTGCCGGATACAGCTTCTTTGTTATAATATTTTATATCCTGTTCTTATGGTTTCTTTTTCCTTACAATGAACTTGTAGCAAAGTTAACCAATAGCCTGGGTAACAGCACAACTATGGAAGTAAGTGTCAAAAATGCAAAAGGTGCATTCCCGATAGGATTAAAACTGGAGGATGTTACTTTAATAGTTACCAAAGGAAAGAAAGCAAATCATATATTTAATGCAAAACAGATTATTTTAAAACCCAGCATAATATCCATATTTAAGGGCTGGATCTCTTTAAATACAAATGCAAGTCTTTATAATGGGGATGTCAATATGGGGTTTGGACTTAAAAAGGATAAGTTTTATCTTAACGGTGTGATCAAAAACATATCTATCGGGGATTATTCTGTATTAAAAGATATGTATGGATTAAATATGAACGGTACGGTAAATGCGAAATTGGATATAACGGGTTCACTTAATAACATACAGGCTGATAATGGTAATGTCTTTTTAAGCATGAGAGATGTTAATCTTGAACCGTCAACTATAATGGGGATATTAACGATCCCGAAGATAAGTTTTGGTGAAATAAAAATACCGCTTTTCATAAAAAATGGAGAGGTACATATAGAGGACGCGTCTCAAACGAGTAATGATATAAACTCACAGCTTAATGGAAGCATAATACTTGGATATCCATTAGTTGACAGCATGCTTAATATACAGCTAAAATTTAATCCAACCCCCGGTACAGAAAAAAATATAAAGAATGCGGTGCCTATTTTTATGCTTAAAAGAGATGTAACCGGTTACTACAATGTATCTATTAAAGGGAATCTGAACATGCCGAGGTTTGAACAATGAGAAAAATAAACTATTGTTGTAACATTAACACTAATAGATGCTTCACTTCGTTCAGAATGACAACTTCTATTTTTGTCATTCTGAGTATAGCGAAGAATCTGTTTCATAACACTAGAAGGAAAAACGCCTTTCTACGTTTATTGAATATAGAAGTGATGATATTTGTTCTATCCATATTTTCAACAGCCACACCACTGTATGCATGGAGCAAGGTAGACCCATTCCTTATGGGCGTTTACAATGCAGTTAATAATGCCAATGCTAATCCTTCATTCTCCCTACTTTCAAGCTCTATGTTTGCAGGGAAGTCCATTACTATCTCAGCGTCAGGCCAGACAATGGTCAATGTATTGATAAGGGCATCAGTCCCCGGTGATGTAAAAAGATTTATAGAAAATAATGGCGGTATGACAGGTACATCTATTGATGGTATCATAACGGCAACAATACCTTTATCAATGGTTCCAGAGCTTGTATCAAGACATGATATTACAAAAATAAGCCTTTCAAAGCAATTGCATCTTTTGCTTGATAAGAGTGTGCCTGCTGTGTATGGCAACATCGTGCATGCCGGTACCGGACTGCCGCGACCGTATACAGGCAGGGATGTAATTGTAGGCATTGTTGATACAGGGCTTGATCTGACACACGCGGATCTGCACTACCCCGACGGCAGTACAAAAGTGATAGCATTATGGGATCAAACGTCTGTAAACCCGAAATATCCCGCACCGCAGGGATATTCGTACGGCAGTGAATATACAGGTTATGAAATTAATCAGGGTCTATGTAATGAGCAGGATACAGTTGGTCATGGAACACATGTTGCCGGCATTATAGCAAGCAGTAACCCAGTTTACACAGGCATGGCGCCTGATGCAATGCTCGTTATTGTAAAAACAGATTTAAATGAAGCGCATGTACTTGATGGGATTAATTATGTATTTTCCCTTGCATCGCAGTATCATGTACCCGCTGTTGTAAACTTGAGTCTTGGTGCACAGATCGGACCTCATGATGATTCAACCAGCTTTGAACAGGCTTTAGACTCACTTGTACAACAGGCGCCTGCCAGGGCTGTTGCTGTTGCAGCAGGCAACGACGGGGGTAACCCGGTGCACCTTGGATTTACAATGCCTGCGAGTGCATCGTACGCATCATATTTTTCGGTGGTAACAAACAGTGCAAATCCCGGCAGCTCAGTTATAGATCTATGGTATACTACTCCAAGCCCTGATCTTTCTTTCGCACTCGGTGTGATTGATCTATCTGGAAATATTCTTACGGAGACATCATTTGTTTTACCTAAACAATCATTGTCCGATACATTAATTAATATTAGCAATGGAAGCGATTATGGGTGCTCAAGTATAGATGCTACAAATACAGGCTCTGGTGGAACAAATGAGAACGAGGTTGTACTTAGTATTACAAATAATTGTAATACAGGAATAGACCTTACGCAATCCTTATACATTTATAGATATGCAATCTTTATTCAAAATAACGATACTAAAGCTCAGGCGTTCAATGGATGGCTTGCAACGGACAACAGTGCTTTTGATACACAAACAACCATACCTTCAATAGCAGGATATACTGTAACGCAGGGAGATACATCCGATACCGTCTCCTTTCCTGCAACGGCAAGGTATGCTATTGCCGTTGGTTCTTTTGTTACAAAACAATATTGGTTATCAAATCAAACAGCCGGAAGTTCATGCCCAACTGCACCATGCCGCTATGGATTTACTGATACCATGCCAATAGGTGATTTATCATTTTTTTCAAGTATAGGACCTACACCCGCTCCATCAGTTACGGGGCAGAAACCAAATCTTACAGCACCTGGTGAGGTTATAGTATCGGCACTGTCTACACAGGCATCATTTGATCCAAGTCTGATTACACCCGATGGATCGCATGTTGTATTAAGAGGAACGAGCATGGCTTCACCTCACGTTACCGGCGCAATAGCATTGCTGTTTGATAGAAATGATGCATTGGATATAACAGAAACAATGGCATTACTTGAAACAACCGCATCGCAGGATTCAACTACAGGTACGGTTCCAAATAACAACTGGGGGTTTGGTAAATTAAATGCACTTCAGCTTGTCGAATCAATTACACCGACTGCAGTAAATACAACGCCACCTGCGGTATCCAGCGTAACAGGGATAGCAACAGGTCCATCTTCTGCCCAGATAAGCTGGTCAACAGATGAACTCAGTACAAGCTATGTTAAATACTGGAATGCATCAAACCCCGGTTCAGCTATTTCTACAGGTACAACAACTATGACAGAATCCCATATTGTTAATTTTTCCAACCTTAGTGCAAATACCAATTATGCGTATCAGGTTATCTCAATTGATCCGGTTGGAAATATTGCTGTTTATCCATCACCAAACGCTGCACAAACTCTATCATTTACAACACCTTCTGCAGGAACTTCTTCTAATGGGTGCATGTGTGAACAGTCTAATGGTTTCAATCCTGGTGATGCATTACCCGTTATCATTTTAATGTCGGCTTGGCTTATACTTTTCATCAGCGTAAGAAAGAAAAATAAGTTTTATCATTGACTTGACGTGTTATAATTGTTAGAGTATACTTTAGTGTTCCGAAAAGAAAGGAGGGACGTTCCTTAATGACAAGTATTATATTAAAAGACGGCGAAAACTTTGAACAGGCTTACAGAAGGTTTAAAAAGCTTGTTGAAAAAGCAGGTATACAGGCAGAACTCAGAAAACGAGAATACTATGAGAAGCCGAGTGAAGAAAGAAAGAGGAAAGAACTTGCCTCTAAAAAACGCGTGTATAAGAAATTAAGAAGATTATCCACTATGTAATGTTGTATAATGAACCGTATTGCAGGGGATCAAATAGAAGAAATAAAAAGCCGTGTAAGCATAGTAGATGTAATAGGGCAGTATGTAAGTCTTAAAAAAAAGGGGGCACACTTTGTAGGGTTGTGCCCTTTTCATAATGAAAAAACCCCGTCATTTACAGTAAATGAAGAAAAAGGGGTTTTCCATTGCTTTGGTTGTGGTGCAGGGGGAGATGTCTTCACCTTTCTTATGAAGATTAAAGGTGCAGATTTTAATGAAGTTTTAATATACCTTGCGGGAATTTCGGGTGTTTCTCTCGTAAACATTAACAAGAATAAGGATGTACCGGGCTATTACGAAATAAATAAAATGTCTGCAGATTATTTTAGAGAATTGCTGTTGTCTGATTCTGAGGGTAAAAAGGCTTTAGAGTATCTTAAAACCGAGAGAAAACTTAGTATGCAGACAATAAACGATTATAATATCGGTTATGCATCAAAAAGCTGGGATGTACTTTTATCCTTTTTAAAGGCACGGAATGTGTCTTTAAATTCTGCTTTTGATATCGGACTTATAATAAAAAAGCAAAAAACGGATGGCTATTATGATAGGTTCAGAGGTAGAATAATGTTCCCTATAAACGATGTAAGGGGACACATAATAGCATTTAGCGGGAGGACTTTTTATAATGAAGAGCCCAAATACCTTAATTCTCCTGATTCTACTATTTACAAAAAAGGTATGACGCTGTATGGAATTGATGTTGCAAGGGCAGAGGCTTCAAAAAAGGGTTTTATTATATTTGTAGAAGGATTTTTAGATGCAATCGTTATGCACCAGTATGGATTTAAAAATACGGTTGCCACAGCAGGAACTGCTGTAAGCACGTTTCACATAAATACTGTATCAAAACTTGTAAGAGACGGTGTGTTTATCTTTGACGGTGATGAGGCGGGTGAAAAGGCAAGCATCAGAGCGCTTGACATAATTATTGATTCACCTATTGAAGGGAGGATAGTAAGGTTGCCAGAAGGTTATGATCCTGATACCTATTTACAGAAATATGGTAAAGACAGTATGGATAATCTTGTAAATAATGCCGGGTCGTTATTTGAATTTTATGTTAAAAAAAGGCTTGAACAATCGGGGAAAAATACGGCTAACAGACTAAAAGTTCTGGATGAAATCGTTTCAATAATACAGAAGATAAAAACCTATCCAATAAAGCAGGAGCTTTATATTAAAAAGCTTGAAGAATTATCGGGCATATTGGGTACAACTATAAAGAAGTCTTTTAAAAAAGATACTATAAATAACACAAGGAAAGGTCTTCCATCAGGACGGAGTAGTGATTATATTAAAGATGCCGAGCTTACGCTTCTGGCAATAGTGGTTGAACATCCTGGAATAGTACATAAACTGTTTAATGACGGTATAGTTAAGATGTTAACAGATCCCTATGTAGCCAGTTCAATAAGTCATATAAATACTTTATATGAAAACGGTGTAAGAGATATAAAGACTGAGTTCTTTCACAGTCAAAAAGAAGAAAAAGTAAACTCGGTGGTCTCGGTGGCAATGCTAAAAGAGCTAAAGGAGTCTGATATTGAAGAATTGCTTGAAAAATCTTTAAAAAAGATTATTAAAACATTTTACGTTGATGAGCAAAAACAGCTTTCCATAGAAATCGGTAAGGCTACTTTAAATGGCAATAGTGATATCTTAAATGAGTTATTAAAGAAAAAAAAGGAGTTGGCAGTTATTCAAAGGCAATTTTTATGAGTAGAACAAAAAAAATTCATTCTACAAAGAGATCAAGCAGCATCAATAAAAGCAATTCAGCTCAAAAATTAAAAAGTAAAAAACTTAGAAAAACCCGCATTACTTCTGCAGAAAAATCAAAAAGGGTTAATAAGAAAGATAAGCTGACTCACAAGATAAAAAACAGGGAACTTAACGATAGCGTTGAGAGGCTGATCAATCTTGGTAAAGAAAAGGGTTATTTGACCTTTGATGAGGTAAACAACCTGCTGCCTTCTGATATCGTATCGCCTGATCAGATAGATGAAGTAATGAACATGTTTGGTAAACTTGATATTGAAGTTGTAGATGCAAATCAATCTATCAAGGTTCAGGATTATCATCCGCATGAAGAAGAGAGCGAAGAAAATGTTCCTTATGAAAGGTTTAACGATCCCATAAAATTATACCTTAAAGAAATGGGGAGTATGCCTCTTTTAAATAGAGAGTGGGAAGTTGGTATTGCAAAAACCATAGAAGATGGGAGAAATAAGGTATTTAACGCGCTTCTTTCTTTGCCCATAACGATAAGAGAGATACAGGAGACAGGGGATCGGCTGATAGTAGAAACTATTAAAGTTAAAGATATAATAAGGGAGGTTGAAGAAGATTTTACGCCCGAAGAAGAGGCAGCAACGATCCAGAAAACCATTGCAATAATTAAAAAGATGCATGATTATGAAGATGAAAGAAATATCTGCAGGGATTCTATAAAAAGAGGCAGGGATGTTAATAACTCAAAAGAACAGCTTGAGAAACTCAATCAAAAAGTGGCATCACTGTTGGTAGAACTTGCACCGAATGAAAAATTTATCTCCCAGATTACGGCTAAACTTAGATTACTTGTGGATAGACTTGATGCGGCAGAGGCTGAACAGAGAAGATGTGAAAAGGAATCAAAAATACCTTTAATAACACTTATAGGCCTATTGCCGAAATTTAATAGGTCATCTGCATCGGAGGTATTGAAGTTAGCTTCTAAATATAAACTCGATTATGATAAATTCAAAGAAATAATGAGGCGAATCAAGAATTCTATTTCGCAGATAAAGATTATTGAAGCAGAGGCTCAGTCTAATAATAAAGACTTAAGAAATACACTCAGAGAAGTTCTGTTGGGTGAGGATGAGACAAAAAAGGCAAAAGAAAAATTAATCCTTGCAAATCTAAGGCTTGTTGTAAGTATAGCGAAAAAATATACAAACAGAGGACTTAACCTTGCGGATCTTATACAGGAAGGAAATATCGGGTTAATGAAGGCTGTAGATAAATTTGAATATCAGCGCGGATATAAATTCAGCACTTATGCCACATGGTGGATAAGACAGGCTATTACAAGGGCAATAGCGGATCAGGCGAGGACAATAAGAATACCCGTGCATATGATAGAAACGATCAATAAGCTCATAAGGACATCAAGATATCTTGTTCAGGATATAGGTAGGGAACCCACGCCTGAGGAGATTGCAGAAAAAATGGAACTTCCTGTTGACAAAGTAAGAAAGGTGTTAAAAATAGCTAAAGAGCCTATATCTCTTGAAACTCCTATAGGGGAAGAAGAGGATAGCCATTTAATAGATTTTATAGAAGATAAATCATTTGCGGGTCCGCATGAAGTTGTTATAAACGATAACCTGCAGGTATACACAAGGAGCATTCTCTCAGGACTTACTCCAAGAGAGGAAAAGGTTTTAAGACTGAGATTTGGTATTGGAGAAAAATCAGATCATACCCTAGAAGAAGTGGGTAAAGATTTTGAAGTTACAAGAGAAAGGATAAGGCAGATAGAGGCAAAAGCTTTAAGAAAGTTAAGGCATCCAAGCAGGAGTAAGGATTTAAGGACATTTGTAGAAGAATGAGGGCCCATAGCTCAGCTGGTAGAGCTACCGGCTCATAACCGGTTGGTCCCTGGTTCGAGTCCAGGTGGGCCCATTTTATAAAAGAAAGGAGGCAGCAAAATTTGGATATTGAGGTATTGAAGCAACTGCAGGAAATTGATCTCCAGCAAGACACGTTATTGCAAGAAAAAATTGAGTTGGAAGAGAGTTTAAGAAAGGATTTTGAGGAAAGCAAAGAGGTGCAAGAACTTATAGATGCGTTGGGTAAAAGTTTTGAACAACTTGAAAGTGAAAGGAAGTCAAAAGAATCAGAGGTTCAGCAAACAAATGAGATGATAAAAAGATGGGATATGAGGTTAAAAGATGCGTCAACAGGCAGAGAGTATCAAGCATTTATGAGAGAAATTAATAGTGCTAAGAAAGACATCAGTAATATGGAGAATACTATAATGAAGCTGATGGAAGAGATTGAACAGGTAAATAAAAATAAAGAGAAAGAGATTAAAAATCTTGAGATAATAAACAACAGGTTAAAACAGGTTAAAGAAAAAAGCGAAGGCAGGATTTCTTTTTTAACGCAAAAATTAAATGAACTTGAATCTCATCGTAATAGCATGTCAAAAGGTATAGAACAAAATCTGCTGAGTATGTATGAACAGATAAAAAAACAGAGAAAAATTGCGATAGTGAATGTCTCGAATGGTGTGTGCCAGGGTTGCTACATGAATATCCCTCCCCAGTTGTATAATGAGATCATGATGAATAACAGACTCATTAGATGTCCTCATTGTCAGAGGATTCTTTATTATAAGGCTGAGGAGAAGGTTCAGAAACAAAAAATAAAAAAGAGCAGAAAAGTAGTGTAAATCTTGAATCTCGATGAGTATTTTAAATATCATAGAAAAGGTATTGAAAGTACCTTAGATTTACTTCTCCCTTCAGGACAAATACCCCCCTCAACTATTCACAAAGCAATGAGATATGCTGTATTTAACGGGGGTAAGAGATTAAGACCATTGATAGCAATTGCATCCGCTGACTATCTAAATATAAGAATAGACAGAACGATTTACGCAATAGCTGGTATCATAGAGATCATACACACCTATTCACTAATACATGATGATCTGCCTGCGATGGATGATTCAAGCCTCAGGAGAGGAAAACCAACGGTTCATAAAATGTTTAATGAGCCCATAGCAATACTTGCAGGCGATGCTCTTCTTACTTATGCGTTTGAAGCACTCGGAAATATTGCAATTTTCAAAAAAAGCGGAGACATAAAAAACCTTTTGGTTGAATTGGCGCATCACATAGGTACAGCCGGGCTTGTCGGAGGGCAGGTTGTTGATATAGAAGCTAAAAACAAGAAAATCGGCATGGATGATATAGATTTTATTCATAGAAACAAAACCGCAGCACTTATAAGATTCTCAGCCATTGCACCTGCCGTATTTTTTAAGAGAAAGTCAAAAATTCATGAGCTTAGAGACTATGGTGAATCGCTCGGTATGGCTTTTCAGATAGGTGACGATATTGACGATCATGATAAATCAGAGAATAATGGTGAGCCATCTATAGTAAATGTTGTGGGACTTGATACTGCAAAGGATTTGTTTTATGAATATATAGATAAGGCAAAAAGCCTTGTAAAGCAAAAAGAGAATAACAAATATCTTATAGGTATATGCGATTGGGTAAAAGAGAGTTTTAACCTATGATATTGGAGAAAATAAATAATCCATCGGATCTCAAGAAACTCAAGCTTGATGAGCTTGTGTTGCTTGCTGATGAAATAAGGACAGAGATTATAGATACCGTTTCTGTTAATGGCGGTCATCTTTCAGCAAGTCTTGGAGCAGTAGAACTTGTAATAGCCCTTCACTATGTTTTTGATACGCCGAATGACAAGATTATATGGGATGTTGGGCATCAGGCTTATGCTCATAAACTAATCACAGGTAGAAGAGAGCAGTTTAAAACGCTTAGATTATTTAATGGGATAAGCGGTTTTCTTAAACGGGACGAAAGTGAATACGATGTGTTTGGTGCAGGACATTCAAGCACCTCCATATCGGCAGCTCTTGGTATAAAAGAAGCATTAAAGATAAAGAAAGACAAAGATTCAAAAGTTGTTGCCGTAATAGGTGATGGTTCATTGACAGCCGGCATCGCTTTTGAAGGGCTTGATCACAGCGGCCATTTAAGAAGTGATTTGATTGTTGTCGTTAATGATAATGGTATGAGCATCTCGCCGAATGTTGGAGCTATCTCCAATTTTCTAAGCAGGAAAATGACGAGTTCGAGGTTCGCTCATTTAAGAAAACGTATAAAAGATTTTATCCGTTCTCTTCCGGGAAGGTTCAGTGTTTCTCTTTATTCTGTCGCAAAGCGTACAGAAGCTTCATTCAAAAGCCTTGTAACTCCCGGTATACTTTTTGAAGGGCTTGGTTTCCAGTACATAGGACCCATAAAAGGCCATAACATTAAAGAACTTGTAGAAACATTCGAAAATGTCAAAAACTGGGATGGTGCCGTACTTGTTCATATAAAAACACAGAAAGGCAAAGGGTATGAGCCCGCGGAAAAGGATCCCGTTTTCTGGCATGGGGTTGGTTCTTTTGATAAATTAAGCGGCAGGGTTAACTCAAATGGCAACAAGATACCGTCGTACACAAAGGTATTTGGTGATTCTTTGATAAAACTTGCAGGACAGGATGATAAGATAGTCGCAATAACTGCTGCGATGCCTGATGGTACAGGACTTGAGCAGTTTAAAAATATATTTCCAGATAGATTTTATGATATTGGTATTGCAGAGCAGCATGGTATTACATTTGCTGCAGGTCTTGCGGTAGAGGGATTAAAGCCTGTTGCAGCTATTTATTCTACCTTTCTTCAAAGGGCTTTTGATCAGATTATCCATGATGTATGCCTGCAGAATCTTGGTGTTACAATGGCATTGGATAGAGCCGGTATTGTAGGTCAGGACGGCCCAACCCATCATGGTATTTTTGATCTTTCCTATCTAAGGCTTATACCTAACATGGTTATAATGGCGCCAAAGGATGAAGAAGAATTAAGACATATGCTTTATACATCTGTAAATCTTGGTAAGCCATGCGCAATAAGATACCCAAGAGGCAAGGGTATTGGAGTTCCCATTACCAATGGCTTTAGAACTATACCGGTAGGCAAGGGTGAAATTGTTGAAAAAGGGAATGATGTCGCAATCGTTGCAATCGGGGATATGGTTTATCCATCCCTCAGAGCGAGGGAAATACTCGTTTCACATGGAATAAGTGCCAGTGTTGTAAACGCAAGATTTGTAAAACCAATCGATGAGCAGCTTCTTACAGAGCTTGCACAGAAGTTTGAAGTTATCTTTACAGTTGAAAACAATACGGGTATAGGTGGATTTGGCAGTGCGGTAACAGAGTTTCTTGCAGCAAGAGCATTAAAGTATAATCGTATTTATACGATCAGTCTGCCGGATATCTTTGTTCCTCATGGAGATCAGAATAAACTGAAAGAACTTTATGATTTATACCCTGAAGGTATTGCAAAAAGAATCATTTTGTTTTTACAGAAAACATGAGCATTTGATCTTGGTAAGATAGCATTTAAGTATTAAAATAAAGGAGGTATTTATAATGTCAGGACATTCTAAATGGGCAACGATAAAGCACAAAAAAGGCAAAGAAGATGCAAGAAGAGGTAAAATCTTTACCAAACTTATAAGGGAGATTATTACTGCTTCAAGGATCGGGGGCGGGAATATAGATACAAATTCAAGACTTAGATCAGCAGTAACATTGGCAAAACAGGAAAATATGCCCAGGCAAAATATTGATAACGCTATCAAAAAGGGTACCGGGGAACTTGAGGGAGAGGTATATGAAGAAATCATGTATGAGGGTTATGGACCGGGTGGAGTTGCCATGTTAGTTCAGGTAATGACGGATAATAAGAACCGCTCAGCAGCGGAGATCAGGCATATCTTCTCACGGCATGGAGGTAATCTTGGAGAGGCAGGCTGCGTCAGCTGGATGTTCAAACAAAAAGGGCAGTTTCTTATACCTGATGATATAACAACAGAGGATAAATTGCTTGAGATGCTCATGGAGTTTGATATCGAGGATGTAAGCCACGATGAAGACGGGAAGATTTTTGAAGTGCTTGTTTTACCGTCTGCTTTTGATACAGTAAAAGATGTTCTTGATAAGGCAGGTATTAAATATAACTTTGCAGAAGTTTCACTTGTTCCGCAGACGTACATTACTTTAAAGGGGAGGGAGGCAGAACAGATGCTAAAGCTTATGGAAACGCTCGAGGATCATGACGATGTTCAAAAGGTTTATGCTAATTTTGATATCTCTGAAAAAGAGATGGAGGCCGTAAGTCAATGATAATACTGGGTATTGACCCAGGTTCCAATATCATGGGATGGGCTGTTATTGAGCAGATTAATAACGGTTATGGCTACACCTCATCAGGGGTAATTAATTTAAAGAATGTTGATTCCCTTCAACAAAGCCTGAAGTCCATTTATTGGGAGATTGGCAGGCTTATAGAACTGTATCATCCGGGAGCTGTAGCTATAGAAACGGCTTTCTTCTCAAAGAATCAGAGGAGTGCGTTTATTATCGTCCAATCTGCTACTGCTGCCATGCTCGCCTCACTTAATAAAAGTATCCCGTTATATGAGTACCAGCCAATGATGATAAAAAAGGCACTCACCGGATATGGGAATGCGACAAAGGATCAGGTTCAGTTTATGGTGAAGAGGCTCCTCGGTCTTAACGGGAGCTTTGTGCTTGATGCATCCGATGCAATGGCCGTTGCTATATGCCACATAAATTCTATTCAACTAAAAAACAGATTTATACCCAATGTTATTTCACATTAAAGGCATATTGTCAGAGAAAAGAATCGATTCAATCGTGGTAGATGTAAACGGAATAGGTTTTGAATTGTTTGTAACCGCTACTACGTACAAAGACATGCCAGATGAAGGCGGGCAAGTTACGGTTCATATTTATACCCAGGTAAGGGATGATGATATATTTTTATATGGATTCTCAACGTTAAGGGAAAAAGAGCTTTTCAAACTCTTAATCTCCGTATCAGGCATAGGTCCCAAAATAGCAAGGAATATTTTGTCAGGTATTCAAGCAGAGGAGCTTATAAATGCTATCGTATCAAAGGATATAGCAAGGCTGTCCTCAGTCCCGGGGCTTGGGAAAAAGGGTGCAGAGAAGATCGTTGTAGAGATAAGAGAAAAGATCGGCAATCTTCAACATACAGCTCAAACTTTAGATACACAAACTATGTTTTCCGATGCGGTATCAGCACTTGTTAATTTAGGTTACAAGTACCAGCAGGCACAAATAGCGGTACAGTCGGTTTTAAAGGAACATCTAAACAGCAAGATCGAGGGAATAATAAAACTGTCATTAAAAGAACTCAGTAAATGAAACTGTAAAGATAACATTAAAAAATGAACGAACAATTTGATCCAAGAAAAAAAATAGAGGATGAGGTTTACGAGCAGAAGATCAGACCTAACAAGTTTTCCGAATATATCGGTCAGGACAAAGTCATACAGAACCTAAAGGTTTTTATTCAGGCAGCGAAAGAGAGGGGAGAGGCACTCGATCATGTTCTATTTTATGGACCACCGGGACTCGGTAAAACTACACTTGCATATATCGTTTCATCAGAGCTTGGCGTCGGAATAAAAACAACATCAGGTCCCATTCTTGAGAAAACAGGGGATATAGCGGCAATACTTACAAACCTTAATGAGAAAGACGTGCTTTTCATTGATGAGATTCACAGAATAAATACATCCGTAGGTGAGGTGCTTTACCCAGCGATGGAAGATTTTAAACTTGATATAATCATAGGACAGGGCCCTTCAGCAAGGGCTATCAGGCTTGATATCCCCAAATTTACACTTGTTGGTGCGACAACACGATCCGGTCTTATTCCTTCGCCGCTTAGAGATAGGTTTGGATTTTCTGCTGGTCTTGAATTTTATTCCACTCAGGAGCTAAAGCAGATCGTGAGGCGTTCCGCCGCAATCATAGGTATAGAGATTACAGAAGAAGGAAGCTTTGAGATTGCAAAGCGGGCAAGGGCTACGCCAAGGGTTGCTATAAGGCTCGTAAGAAGGATAAGGGACTATGCGCAGGTTCAGGGTAATGGTATTATAGATATTGATATAGCAAAAAAATCACTAGAAATGCTCGGTATAGATGAGCTTGGACTTGACAGAATGGATTTAAGGATTCTCTCTGCGATCATTGAAAAATTTAATGGAGGCCCTGTCGGACTTGATACCATTGCGGTAGCTGTTGGAGAAGAGAGTGATACGATTGAAGAGGTATACGAACCTTATCTGATTCAGTGCGGCATGTTATCAAGGACATCTAGAGGAAGGATTGCAACCGAGCTTTCGTATAGGCATCTTGGAATAAAATACCCTCTATCAAATCAGACGGATCTATTCAAAAATAAATGAGTTTACTGCATAAAAATGTAAAACAGAATGACCCTTTCCTCAAATAAAAAAATAAATCAACAGAGACTTATTAAATACTTCAGGTTGGTTTTCCCATATCTATTTATCGGGGTTCTAACATATTTTTATCTTTCATTTTATAAATACTATTTGCCGTCTCCAACTGAGGATGAAGGTGCTTTCCTTTATAGAGCTAATGATATCTTGCATCACATGGTTTTATACAAGGATATTGGTGCAATACTTTTACCAGGTAATTACTACTTTCTTGCATTCATATATAAAATATTCGGCTACAGCTTTGGTGTTACACGTGAATTGGTACTGATAATTGATACGATTATAAGCCTTTTATTGTTCCATCTCTCCAGTAAAATCATAGATAAATGGTTCTCAGTTATTCCACCTTTGTTGTTTGTACTTTACGGCTTTCCTGAAGTATTTGGTTATTACCATTATACAAATGGCATGCTTCTTCTGTTTACATCATTATTATTTTTTCTTTATTATCTTGATAATTATAACAATATCCTGTTATTGTTTACAGGCATATTTGTAGGCTTAACAACGCTATTTTTGCAGTCTGCGGGTTTTTATGCATTCATTGCCATTGTTTTTGTTATGTGGACAAGAAAGAATAGTGATAGAATAAAATCTATAGGTTTTTTTGTTTTAAGCTTATCGGTTATAATTCTTATTCCATTTATCTATCTTGCGTATAAGCATGCCTTCATATCTTTTATACAAGATGAACTTGTTGCTGCACGTATCTACAAAGGGTTGGTATCGTTTTCCATGCTTATGCTTTTTAAGTCTATGTTACCCGTATGGCATGAACAATCGATAATAATCGTATCAGTTTTTAGTATTATTGGTATAACGGGTATAATCTTGCTTGTCTTTAAGAAACACAAAACACCAGCCCAGACCGTTTTATTTATTGGAACAGGTGTATTATTTCTAAATACATGGCAGAGAATTATATTTGCACCGTTGTATCTCGTGTTTATAAACTCTGCAATGACAATGGTGTTTTTGATATGGCTTTTTAAAGTTTTACTTGATTATCTAAGAACGAAACTGTGGATAGTACTGTATAACGGGATAAATAGGCTTATAAGTATTGTCGCATTTGCCGCACTTGTGGGTATAGGTTTTAAATTTTATTCACGCATAAACTATATACAAAATAACGCTAATTGGTTTAATGTTAACGGCATAGAACTCTGGACATACAATAAGCAGAACGCAATGGATTTGGAGAGTTTTTCCATGCACGCTAAACGGATCATGGGTAACGAGCGGATGGTACTTGTTTATCCATATTCACCTATTCTTTATACATTACTAGATCTCGAAAGTCCGTCAAAATATGATGTCCTGATAAAGGTTGGTAACAGCAAGGGAACACCCAATGCTGTTTTGGAAGATACAATCAAGCATCTCAAGAATATTCCGGTAAGATTTATTATTACTTATGATTGGGCTCCAAACACATTTGAAACGACATCCAAAGAGCTTGGGATTAAATATGTTCCGAATAAACTTGATGAGTACATAATGCATCATTATGTCCCTGTATTCAGGAGGGGTGGTTTTGTTTTGATGGCATTAGAACAATAATCTTCCGGACAAGTTTAAAACCCGCACTGCAAAACTATTTAGGTTTTTGGATCAATTAAAACCCATTGTTATTTGAATTTATATAAAAATCCACCATTTGAGGTAGCATAAATGCCATCCTCCGTCACATCCGGAGGTGCCGACAATCCTGAAACTATTGGGAATAGATCTATTATTTTACCATCATCTTTATTAAGCAGCATCACACCTCTTTTTAAGCTATTCCCTACGCCTATTGCAATTAGGTTGTCATACAAAACAGGGCCAAACAGGTCTGCATTCTTGCTAATTAAAGTTTTCCATATCGTATCACCTGTCCTCATATCAAGCCTATAAATTTCTCCGTTTACTCTTATCAGATAAAGGCTGTCTGGAGTTGTATATAAACCGATCGGTCTTTTAAGATCATTTCGCTCCCATACCAGGTATCCATTTTTCCTATTAAGACAGAACAAACCATTATCGTAACTGCCAAATACAACTACTTTGCTATTGCCTGATGGTGCTGTTATAATATCCTGAAACCCTTTAGTCGTTGGCGGTTTTTTATCCCATACCACTGCGCCGGTATTTGCATTCAATGCAACCGCTTCACCATCCGAAAAACCTGTATAAACCATACCATCTGAAACATAAGGAGATGGTGTAGCATACACAGTCAGATTACCTGTAAGGTTTTTTATAGCATACTGCCAGTTAAGTGTACCTGTAGATGCGTCGAACGCGTATAGATTATCCATAGTTGTTTGAACAAATAACGTATTATTGTATATAACAGCTCTTGAAATGATTTCTTTTTGCGTATTGTAAGACCAGATTAAATGACCATTAGATTTGTTTAAAGTATAGATCATTCCGTTTAGTGTAGTAGCTATTAATATATTGTTATAGATACTTATGGACGTAGGTGAGCCATAAGTATGGTATTCCCATAGTAATTTTTTGTTTTCAATGTCCTGCGAAAGGATCAAACCGTTATATAAGCCCTGATATAGGATATTATCTTCTACAACGGGGCTACAGGGCTCTTCTTTACTTTTCATAAAGTTTAAATGAAAAACAAGTGTATTTGTAGGAACTATCCTGTAGAAAAACGCCATATTATGGGTTGGCTGCTTTGTGATTAATATGGCAGTTAAAGTCATTAATGTAGTGAGCATACAACTTATTTTTTATCCTTGTTTATTTCAGATTCTGCATAAGTCATTAGAGCCGTAAGCTGCTGATATGCAGCACTATTTATACTATATTTTTTTATACCTTGTTGTAATAGTGTTACGGCTTTATCCGGCTGATTCAATTGCAGCAAGCAATCGGTTGCATGCAAATAAGTAAGCTCCACTAAAGGATTATCTTCCTGATTGATCAATTCCTGTATAATGGGCATCGCGTCTTTGCAATCATGCTGTGCCATATAAGACTGAATAATTCCGTTCTTTGCAATAGAGATCAGGTATCTATTATTGCTACCCCACGTAGAAATAAACTCCTGATAATCACTAATTGCCTTGTCATAGTTGTTGAGAAGATACTCACAATTTCCTATATAAAACAATGCGATTTTTGATGTATTTAAAAAATTAAAATTATTTCTAAAGGCCTCAAAAGCATTTAATGCATTGTTTATATCATTTTTATTTTTCGTTTGTGTTGCAACATCGTACAGATGTAAACCATGAGAATAGGCAATACTACCTCTTTTTGTATAATCCTTGTAATAGTAAAACCCTATAGACGAAAATATGCCTATAAATATAAGGCTTATCGCTATTATTATAAGAAATGTTTTGTGTCCTGTCCCGGCAGCTATAATTCTTTCTGCAACTGTTAAGAACTCATCTTTTTGCTTAAGTTTTTTTCTTGTAAGTCTTTTTGCCATTTGACCTCCGAATGTTAAAATTGTTCACATACCAAGATAAGCTATCTTTATCCTTTTGTCTTCTTTTAAATGTCTTGATTCTCCTGCTAAAGTAATATTACCGAGTTCAAGCACATACGTCCTATGTGTAAAATCAAGTGCTATATTTGCATTCTGTTCAACGAGTAGAATTGAAACACCAAGATGGTTGATCTCGTCAATAGTTTTGAAGATTTTTGTAACCATAATTGGTGAAAGTCCAAGGGAAGGTTCATCAAGGAGCATCAATTTTGGTTTACCCATCAAACCTCTTGCAATTGCAAGCATCTGCTGTTCACCGCCGCTCAATGTTACTGCCATTTGTTTTCTTCTTTCTTTCAATAGAGGAAAAAACCTGTATATCTCTTCTACAGCTTCATTTAACTTTTTACGATCTTTTGATATAAGAAAACCGCCTATATAAATATTTTCTTCTACTGTTAGTTTTATAAAAATATGTCTTGCCTCCGGAATCAGCACAATACCTTTTTTAACGGCTTCGTATGTGTTTATGTGCGTAATGTCTTCTTTGTTGAATGTGATCTTGCCTTTTTTTTCTTTCGTTATCCCGACTATACTTGAAAGGGTTGTTGTTTTACCTGCACCGTTTGCTCCCAGAAGTGCTATCTTTTCTCCTTTTTCTATTTCTATATTTATACCATGCAAGACTTCTATATGATTATAACTTGTATATAAGTTCTCTATTTTAAGCATATTTTAAATCATATAGCATCATTATTTGTATAGTTCACAGGATTGGATGATTTCTTCTAATACTTTTTCAGGGTATCTGCTTTCTGTTACTGGCCTGCCAATAACGATATAATCAGCCCCCGATTCAAAAGCCATTCTTGGAGTTACGACACGTTTTTGATCATCTCTGCTGTTATTATCCATCCTTACACCTGGAACAACAATAACAGGTTTTCTGCCAAAACTCTCCCTTAATAATGATGTTTCCCGACCGGACGCAACAATACCATCTATACCCGTATTAACGGCCATTTTTGCAAGTCCGACTACCATATCTTTAATATCGCCGTTCATGCCTATTATAGACAATTGTGAATTCTCCATGCTTGTGAGTATTGTTACGGCAAACAGCATTGACCTTCCGCTATTTACTTCTACCGCCCTTTTCAGCATCTCTTCCCCACCCATTGCATGCAGCGTTATCATCCTTACTCCAAGATTTATAGCCTGTTCAACTGCTTTGCTTACCGTGTTTGGAATATCAAAATATTTTAAATCGAGAAACACATCTTTACCCATGTCAATTATCTCTCTTACGGGTATAGGTCCATGCGCTGTAAATGGAATACTGCCGAGCTTGTATGTTGAGATATACTTTGATGTTGCCTCAACTATTGTCCTGATCCTGTCTATCGATGTTTCGTCTATTGCCAATATGATCTTTTTTGCATAATCCATGCTAAGCCCCTTGCTGTATAGCCTTTATCTCTTTATGTAATTCCTCAAATGTCTCTGATGTCGTAAGATTTTTTGCCATAAAAATCAGATAATTTAAAAACTCATTCAAACCTTCAAGCATATATTGAGAGAGCATAAGCTCCGCCACACCAACAACCTTACTTAAGGAATCTGTTTCTGTAAGTTTCATAGAGTCAAGATTCATAACAAGCTTTACTTCGTCAAGTTCGCCATCCTCTGATATGCCTACGTTCTCATACAGCTTTTTAAGCCTTTCAGATGATTCTGATACAAAGTTATCAAGTAATTCATTATGCGCAAACCCAGGATTGGTGGTTTTAATTGTTGCAAACAGCTTTTCAAACATCTTATTGTATTTCCTTATGAGGCTTATAATTTTTATTGTTGTTTCATCAAATGTCTGTTCTTTCTTTTGGGTGCCGGCAACCTCTACAAAACCGGCGTTTAAAAGTGTGTACAGGATTTTATATGTATTAAACCTGCCAAGCTGGCTGTACCTCACAACATCAGCTACGCTTGCCTCTCCGTTTATTCCCTCTATTATTGATTTCATGCTTTGAGTTAATTCTATGTTCGGCAGCCTGCTTGATAGCCTTATCATTGTTTCATCGGATGGAACCCTCTCTATTATGAGTTTCCATTCATCAAGTCTCCTGTAGCCTTCCATAAGCATATTCTGTGTATTCAATGAAAATCTTATCAGATCATCTTCTGGGATTAAGCCTTCAAGAAAAAAAAACTCACCCGATGTAATGCCAAAAATACTATAGACAATCTCTTCAATCTGGTATTTAACACCCCACCATAAATTCTTCGGCAATATGAGTTCATTTTTTAATAAAATTGAACCGAACCTTGCTCCCATGACCATCGCTTTTTCAGCTTCTTCCCACTGTTCTTTAGAAAGCTTACCGGTTTTATAAAGCAGATAACCAAGTCTTTCTTCGGGTTGATTGGATGATGCAAACACGATCTCGCCTTTCATAAAGTAAACACCTTTGATTTTATCAGCCGAATTTATAACAAGCATACCTGTTTTTTGCAGCATATTTATTATAGAAAACACATCAGCAGAACTGAGATAGACAAGATTACCCATAAAAACGGGCTTTAAATCCTTATCGTCTTTATGATCGGATACGTTTTTGAGCAGTATAAATGTTTTACCAAAGCTTATAACATTCAGTCGTGATGTATTCTCAAAGTCAAACTCCGACTTCTTTTTAACAAACTCATCAAAATTTGTATCGTGTAAAACCTTTATGAGCTCTTCAAGATTATACTTTTTTGTCATTTTTTATGCAAGTGTAGATATTATATTCTCAAGTTCTGTGGTTTGCTCTTTTGAGAGATAATTTTTCATTTCAAACAGTTCAAAGTGTATAAGCTCTTTAATAAAATGAACTGCATCTTCATAAGGTGAGAGGTTTTGTGATGCCTTATAAACTTTGAGTATCACTTCAGTATTAAAACAGCCTTTTTCATTTAATTTACAGTCCTTAAACATGCCTCCCGATGATCTTACATATTCTGCAACGCTGATCTTAAAATTTACATCGGGCGCTTTTTGCTGCATGATTTCTGCAATACTTGTCATTATCGTATTCGTTAAATTGATAAGCTCATTAAATTTTTGAGTTTCTGTTTTTGACTCGGTTTTAAGAACCGGTTTTTTAATCCCCAATTTGCCCGTATAAACGAGCGGTATTAGAGCTTCTATTAGTAAAGGAACTTTCAAATCGGTTTTCTCTGCAAGTGAGTCGACAGCTATGCTGTTGGAAACCATCATCTGTTTTAATATTACCTTTTCTATGTCGGTGGGTTTGGAAAAACTGTTTATAGAATTTAGATAAATCACGCTATCGTATAAAAGGTTAACATTTAATTGATCGTGTACCTCTCTTATGTATTGAAAAAGATTATCTACCATATTTGTATCAGGCTTTATCATATTGCCGGAATCTATGTTCGTTTGTATTACATGAAACCAGCCGTCCTGAGGTAATATATAACTGCCCCATATCTCAAATATCTGTCTCCTTACACCAATCCACAGATCCTTTGGCGTTATATATTTGCTCTCTACAAGCACCTTGCCAAGCCTTCTTGTGGCTGTGATTTCTTTTGAAGCCTTCTCAAGCCCTTCTATCGTTAATTTCCCAATCCGGCACAATGTTTCTCCAAGCCTTTCATCTTTTAAACTGGATCTGGCAAAATAGAGTTCCCCGTCTTTTACATAGACAACCTTTTGGGCATCAGCCCGATCGCACAGTATAATGCCGGTAAAAGATATTGAATATAACCTTTCTGCTGTTCCAATTAAAGTTACAGGCTCGATCTGTGAAGACTGGATAAGTATTGCATTGTCAATGTCACCTATGTATGACCTTAATTGATCCTTATCTATGTTAAATGAAATCACATTGCTCGGTATATATGTCATAATTTACCTCGTAACACTAATTAATCATAACCCACATTACTGTAGACCTGCTGTATCTGTTATCGTAACTGTAAGAGTTTGTCTATCACTATTTGATTGCTTTATTCACAAATACGGGGATAACATTCAAGGGGGCAGGGTAATTTTTAAGAGTTGCCGGCCCTGTGAATGTTCCGCTTGTAAAGTAATCAGTCCATGTCCCTGAGGGCAGGTATACATCCCTGGATGTTGAACCTGCTGTAAATACGGGGCATACAAGATACTTATCCCCGAGCAGGAATTCATCATCTATTGTGTAGGTATTTTGGTCGGAAGGATAATCAAAAAAGAGCGGCTTAACCATGGGCATGCCTGTTTGTGCCGAGCTCTGTGCAAGACCCATCATATAAGTTGATAGTGATTGGTGAATTCCGGTATAAAGCTTTGAGATATCTGTCGTTGTTTGTGTGGTGTAGCCTGATATATTTTGATTCCATGGTGTAAGGGAAAACTGCATAAGCGGCATAAACGCATTCATCTCAACCCATCTTATATAAAGTTCGGAACTCGGATAACCTGTATATGCATTACCGCCGATCATATCGGGTAACACAAAAGGGTAACCAATAAGCTCAAGTGCAAACATCTGTGTAAGTGCGGATTGTAAGCCGTTATTGATGTCCCATGTTGAATCTTTGTCATACTCACGCATGATCTGTCCGCTGTCCTGCGCAAACCAGCCTGATCTGAATTCCATTGCAGGTACATGCTTGTTAATTGTTATATAAAAATCAGCATACCGGTTTGATGAGAGATAGCCTGATGTAACCCCGCCGGGCGGAAACCAGTTTGCCTCGCCAGCGTCGAATTTAAATCCGTCAATGCCGTAAGTTGATATTATACCGCCAAGCAAGCCGGCCCACCAGTTCATCGCATCCGGATCGGCAAAGTTTATAAGACCGGCTTCTTTTTTACCGAACGTATCCCACCATCCTACAAGTGAAACTCCGCCGCTCGTTGACTGGACAAAGTATTTTTTTGTTGAAGTGTTAAAGTTTGAAGAATTGTCATTAACAAAGGGCGGAACCCATAATGATACCTTAAATCCCATATCATGCAGTTGTGCTATCATTGATGCTGGATCAGGGAATTTGGTCTTATCGAAATCTGTATCACCCCATGCGGGCTGCCATGTATCATCAATCTCTAAAACCGAATAGGTAAAACCAAGTGATTTTATGTCCTGTGCCATTGAAAGCACGTTCGATTGGTTTACATTGAACAACGGATATTCTGCCCACGTTGACCAAACAGGCCCTTGAAACATCTGAGGTGCAGGTATGGGGACAGGCTGCCACGCCTTTTTATAAGTAAAGTTTGTTGAGATCCAGTCCTTATATGTTGACGGAATATCTTTATCCACAAGTATGTAATAAGAAAAATTATTTGTTGTGCTTGTAATACTGAACATAATATTATCGAGACTTACGCACATAGGTCCATAGCTGTCTACAAACAATCCTGCACCATTAGAAGTTAACCATAGCGGTGTTATGATATTATTTTGATCACCGGTCTGTAATGGACACCTGGTAAAACTGCCCTGCTCAAGCGGAAACCATTGTGCGCCTGCTTGAGAATTTCCTGAAATCGGATCTATATAGTTGCCAATCTCTCCCTGACCGTACCAATGTCCTGCTGTTCCAACAGAAAAACTATCGCCAACACCCGTAACATTAGAGTTCTGCGCTGAGATATCAATCTTTATCATATCGTTTAATAATGAAAATGTGTATGAGATCAAACCGGTATTACTGCCCTGGAGGTAAACAATAGTTCCATTTGTTATAGTGTTATAACCCGAGGCAGAGAACACACATCCTGCTTTCCCGTTAATATCATAATTCCCCGTAGCATTGGATAAGGTCGTATTAGTACATGGTATTGAAGCGAAAACCGGCACATTATTGGATGTTACCGTAAAGCCAAATGGCGATCTGTTTATTATGAGCGAATAATTGGAGCTCGTGAGTGTAAGGTTTTGAGGCATTGCTATAAAATGCAAGCCTTTGGAACTGCCGCAGCCAAGTATTGTAATAATAAAGATTAATGTAATAAATATTTTCGGTTTTCTTTTGTTAAACATCATACTGCATCCGGTTTAAACATTTTATGTACAGGGATATGCCCTTTAAACACTATTGCATAAACAACCAAAGCATCAATCACACCTGCAAAAATGTCAACAAGGTAATGCTGTTTTACATATAGTGTGGATATGGAAATCAAAACTGCTATAAGCATAAACAGGATACCGAGTTTTTTATTATACCTATAAAAGATAAGGGCAACAAGCAATGAATTAGCCACATGAAGGCTTGGAAACACGTTAAATCCCGGATCAACCTTATAAACCAGTGAGAGTGCTTCTGTGCTAATTGAATTTACAACTATATCAGGTCTGATCATTTTAGTGGGATAAACAATGAACACGATAAAAGCTATAACATCTTCAAACAGGTAAGCAAAAGCGATCCTTCTGAATGTATCTATGTTTGTTAATAGAATTATCGGTGCGAAACAAAAAGGATAGTACAGTAAATAGAGCCAGACAAATTCGGGTTCGAATGGCACTGATTGGTCTATCCATGTATTAAGATAATGAAAGCTGCTGCCCTCTTTCCATAATATATTATTATACCAGTCAAGGTAATAAAAGCTAATACTTAAAAAACTCGCAACAAACATGGTGATTATTATTTTTTCGTATTTAATATAAAAATCCACAATGCTGAATGAGACGGTATTTTCATCCATCTGATTATTATAATTCATAATTTATCCTTTTGAAATAATATTTAAACCAAAATTTATACAAACTGTCAAAAGATATAATCAAAAAAATTTTCCGGCGTTTACGCCTGGGTAAAATGCCAACGTTGTCATTCCCGCTAAAGCGGGAATCCGGAGAATGTATGTAAGCGTACTTTGGTATAACAGATACCTTGCTGCTTTCGGCGAGGATGCTCATTCAAAAATACTTGCTGATTTTTTTTTAACGTTATGCTTAATCATTAAGCATGTTTAAAATTCGTGATTTGGCATTCCAAAATCCATTTATAATGGCACCCATTGCAGGGTATACGGATAGTCCGTTCAGACGAATGGTAAAATCTTATGGAGCATCACTTGTATACACGGAACTATTAAGTGCTGATGCGATTGTCCATTCAAATAAAAAAACGCTTGCCCTTATGTCACATCTAAAGGAAGAAAAACCTTTGACCATTCAATTGCTCGGTAAAGAACCTGGGATACTTGTGCATGCAGCCCGGATAGCAATCGCTTCCGGTGCCGATATCATAGATCTTAACATGGGATGCCCTGCAAGCAATGTCGTAAATAACGGTTCCGGCGCTGCTTTAATGAAGTCGCCCGAACTCGTAAGAGAAATTATAAAGGAAATGAGGGCAGGTATAACTGTTCCGTTTACGATTAAAACAAGGATTGGCTGGGATGATAAATCAAAAAATGTTCTTCAAATACTCGAAATAGCAAACGAGGAGGGGATCGATGCAATAGCGATACATCTCAGAACAAAGATGCAGGGGTTTAAAAGAGGTATTGATATGCAAACATTGACTGATGCCGTAAAAATTTCAAGGATACCGGTAATCGGCAACGGGGATATACTCACACCCTACGATGCAAAGTTTATGTTGGAACAATCAGGATGTGCAGGTATCATGATTGGCAGAGGCGCATTAGGTGTACCCTGGATATTTGGTTTGCTCAATGAGTATATGGAGAATAATAGTTTTACACTGCCAGAACTGACACTTGTAAAAAACACCATCATCAGGCATCTTAATTTTATGATAGGGTACCATGGAGAGGTACAGGGCGTAAAATTGTTCAGAAAACATCTTGTTCATTATTCAAAAGGCAGTGAAATCTCGCCTTTACTGAGAGCACCCAATAGTTCTGATTTTAGAAGCCGTGCTGTTTTAATAAGTGATGCCGGCAGTCTATTCAAACTCATAGATCAATACTTTTATTATTTAGAAAAACATTTTCATGGTGTAGTGCATGTATAGAATAAAAGTATTCATTCTCTCAAAAAAACTCCCACCCCCTATACTGCTAAAAGTGCTGAGAAAAAATCGTTTAACCTGCCGCATAACGTCCGAACAAAAAACTGCTGTTGAAATTATACATAAAAGAGGGTTTAAACTTGTCTTCATAGATATATGCGGGTATGGTATGGAGATTCTGGAAATAATAGAACGGATCTCATCTCTTAAATCGTGCATTTTGATAGTCGTTATACCTAAAAACAGGATCTCAAATTATAAAAAACTTTTAAACAACGGTGCGTTTGATATACTGCAAAAACCTTTAAAACAGCATTTTGTAGAGGCATCTATTAAAAGGGCTTATGATGTCATAAATCTATACAGAGAACTGAAAGCGATCTCATCATTGAACAATAGTAACAGGGATTCGCGTGTACAGGTTGATGTGTTGGAGAAAGAAATAGAGGAGCTTGGGATTGATGAACTTGTAAAGAAAAAACTTTCACATCTATTCTCAAGGCATTCGAACATAAAACTTACCGGTTTGTATTCTCTCGGCATGCCGCTTGTTGAAAAGGCATTTATAGAAACAGCTTTAAAAGCAGCAAAAAATAATCAGGTAATGGCTTCAAGAATACTCGGAATAAATAGGAATACGTTAAAAACAAAGATGACAAAACTTAGCATAAATAAACAATGAGCAGAAACGCACTTATTATTGCTGGTTTTGATCCGGTTGCAGGTGCAGGGCTGTTAATGGATATTAAGGTATTAACATCGGCCGGCATTCATGCGTCCGCCATACCCACCGCACTTGTAATAGAAAACACAGACGTTGTGAAAGATGTAGTTCCTATAAAAACCCATACAATCAAAAAACTGATTGACATAAGTTTATCAAATACAAAGATGCACGGCATGAAAATCGGCATGCTTTATTCAAAAGAAAACATAAATCTGGTTAAAGATGTCATTAATACGTATAAACTAAAAAATGTTGTGCTTGATCCTGTACTTGTATCATCAAGCGGCAGTAAATTATTAAACTATGATGCATTAAAGTCACTTTATGCACTTATACCTTTATGTTCGATAATAACTCCCAATATTCATGAGGCAAAGATTATTACGAAAATCAACATCGAGAGAATGAAAAAGATGACATGATAAGGGCAGGCAAATATTTTCTGAATCAGGGTGTACCTGCTGTTGTAATAAAGGGGGGGCATTTTATCCTGAAGGCCACGGATCTTTATATGGATAAAAAACAGCATATTTTTTTAAAAGCAAATGCAATAAATAAAGATGTCCACGGCACTGGTTGCATATTCTCGTCAGCAATCACTGCTTATCTGATAAAGGGTTACGACACAATGGAGGCAGTAAAAAATGCAAAGTTACTTACGTCACGGTATATAAAAGGCAGCTACAAGCTTTCCTATAACTTTAAAAGGTACGTTGGAAGAGCATTGTAGGAGGATACCGCCCGCCTTTTTTGAAATGCATATTTTGGGTTATTGAACCGCTATGACATAAGCCGGCGGCTCTATCACTGCATTAAGAATGCAAGTGTGATTCATTTTTACCTTCGTTAACTTTTGGCTTGCCCGAATATGATTGTTATGATATTCAAATGAAGAGGTGAATTTTCAATGAATAGATTGTCATTTATAATAACTATTCTGATATTGATGCTGCCTGTCCAGGCTTTCCCAATGGGTATACTCGGCGGTAAGACAGAACGTATACCAATGCCGGCAAAAAATCTTAGCTTTACTGTTGTAGATAAGCTTGGGGTTAGAACATCGGTTGAGCACGGCAGTATAGACGGGAAAGATTATCTATCGGGCTACAACGGGTTAATACTTAATATTGTACCTCTCAGCAATATTACATCAATAGATTTTACAAATGCCGCGCACACCCCTTCAGGGGTTATGCTTAAAGTGGATAAGCATCCTGTTATCGCAATTGTACATTTTAAAGATGATAAAACCCTTAGCCTTACCGTGAGCGGCTTATGGATGTGTTATGGTATGACGCCTTACGGCTCTATTCAGGTAAACTTAGAATCAATAGATGCTGTTGATAATGTAAAACTTATAAAAAAATAGCTTCTACTTAACCTTGACCCCTACAGCGGAGAACAGGCTGTTTGTATCCACATGTTTACTTATAAGTTCATAACCTTTTTTAACCTGATCCTCCCTTGCCACCCGTATTTTTCCTATTATAGATTCAATCCTTGATATGGTTGTAAGTGTATCGTATTTTACATGCATTATCGGCACTCCCATTGCCTTTGCCCTGCCGAGTACGATTTCATTGGGCAATATGTCTCCTGTAAGGATAAGGCATTTTGTAGATGTTTCCAGAGCTGCTATAATTATATCTGCTCTGTTTGCGCCTGTTATAACTGCCTTGTTTTTACTTTTTATGAAGTTCTTTAATGCATTTTCCACGTCCATGGCTCCGACAACAAGATTCTCAATTAATTCATCTAACTTATCATGGCCTGAAAGCATCTCACCGCCTACTGTATCCATGATTTGTCTGATAGAAACAGACTCGATCAAGGGCTCTCTCGGTATTACGCCAAATACCTTTATCCCTTTTCCCTCAAGATAATGAACTACCGTCCTTCCGACAAATTCTATATCATCAGCCGTTACCCTGTTGATAATAACACCTGCAAGCCTATTCCCGAGCAGCTCCTTTGCGGATAGTATGCAATCAATGCAAACCTCGTCTCTATAAGGATCAATAAGAACTGTCTGGATATTTAAGGATTTTATAACTATGAGATCGCTGATCTTCATAGAAAGACCCTCATAAAGATTTTGAGCACCGCTTATAATCATTACATCCTTGCCGTTAGAAAGGGTTTCATAGGCAGATCTAAATAGCCGCATGCCGTCAAAATCCTTTCCTTTAAGAACGGATGAGAGCAGATCATGCGTTACAACAACAGGGGTCATTTTATCAATAGGGTCTGGAATCCCAAGCATACTTCTTACAAATGCAGTATCTATATCATAAAGTGCTGCGCCGGTTCCTGCCACCGATTTGCCTATAATTCTCATATAACCCACTTTATTATGATGCGATTGAAGTATCTTACCGAGAATTATTGATAAGAGGGTTTTACCCGAATAGCTGTTTGTAGAACTTATAAAAAAGGGAACCATAAAAGCCTCCTTAATATTTTATTGCAATTCTGGCATCTATTGCTATTGCACCTTCACCCTCACCCTGGACAAGCAGTGGATTTACATCCATTTCCACTATTTCAGGATTATCGGTCACAAGCTGTGATAACCTCAATATTGCCTCTGCAATCGCATTAATATCCCGTTTCTTCTCACCCCTGACCCCCTGCAGCAAAGGAAATGATCTTATCTCTCTTATCATATCCTGAACCTCTGCCTCGGCAACCGGCGCTACTCTGAATGAAACGTCCTTTAACACTTCAACATATATGCCCCCAAGTCCAAACATCATTAGTGGACCAAAATTTGGATCGATATGCATTCCAATAATTGTTTCAGTCCCTGTCTTAAGCATCTGTTGAACGACAACACCCCATATCTTCGCATCCGGCATAAACTTTTTAACGTTACCCGTGATACTCTGGAATGCGGTTTCAAGTTCCGATACATTCTGTATCCCTATAACCACGCCCCCGACATCCGTTTTGTGCAGTACATCGGGTGAGGCTATTTTCATAACAACAGGATAACCTATTGATTCGGCAAAAGCCCTTGCTTCTTGTGATGTTCTTGCAAGTCCGCTTTTTGGTGTTTTAAAACCATACGCCTCTACAATCTCGCGTGCCTCAACGTCTACAAGACTTGACCTCCCAGATGATTGTACCGTCTGCAGAAGTCCTTTTACCTTTTTTATATCGACTTCAAAATTTCTATAAGTTTTTGCAGGCTTTTTAATCCATTCTTTATAATCGAGTACAGTTCTATATGCGGTCATTGCCGGTTCCGGGAATACAAAGTTTGGGACTCCGCCTTTTGTAAGTATCTCTATGCCTGAGGCAACGTCCTTCCCGCCCATAAATCCACCGAGTATTGTTTTATTTGCACGTCTTGATATATCTACAACGACCTCGGCGGTTTTATTTATCTCTGTCATGTCCTGAGGTGTAAGTAAAACAAAAACACCGGCAACGCCTTTATCCTTAGTAATAATTTCAAGAGCTGCCCTGTACCTGTCTTCTCTTGCATCGCCGATTATATCATAAGGATCACCAAACGCTGCAGATGCCGGGAGTACCTTTTTAAGGGCAAGCATGCTATCATCGCTAAGATGGGCAAGACTTATATTTAATCTTTCCGATGCATCGGCGGTTATTATTCCGGGACCGCCGGCATTGGTAATGATGGCCAACCCCTCTTCATCAGGCAGCGGCTGGGTTTCGAGCAGCCTGCCTATATTAAATAACTCCTCAATTGTCTGTGCCCTTATTACCCCTGATTGTTTAAACGCGGCATTAAAGGCTGCATCAGAGCCTGCAAGGGTTCCCGTATGAGACGATGATGCCCTTGCACCTACTTTTGTTCCACCCGCCTTGATCAGTATTACGGGTTTTTTCTTTGAAGCTATGTAAGACTTTTCTATAAATGTTTTTCCATCCGATACACCTTCTATGTATCCAAGTATGACCTTTGTATCGGGGTCTTCCGACAGATACTCTATAAAATCCGCTTCATTAAGATCCGCCTTATTGCCAAGACTTATGAATTTAGAAAAACCGATATCATTCTCTAAAGACCAGTCTAAAACAGCGGTCAATAAAGCGCCGGATTGTGATATGATTGAGATATTCCCTGCAATGGGCATGTCCGCAGCAAAACTTGCATTCAATTTACTCTTGCTGTCGATGACTCCAAGGCAATTTGGTCCAACCACTCTCATTCCATAGTTCTTTGCCTGTTCTTGCAATTCTCTCTCAAGTAGAGCGCCTTCATGCCCAATCTCTTTGAACCCTGCCGATATTACAATAATGTATCTTGCACCCTTTTCTGCACAATCCTTTAGTGAAGCTATTATTGCTTTGGGCGGTATCATAAACACTGCGAGCGATATTGGGTCGGGTATGCTTTTAATATCCGGATAAACCTTTACCCCGAGTATCTCGTTAGCGGATGGATTAACAGGATAGACCCTGCCTTTGTATCCCCCTTCTATGATATTCTTGATCATGCTGTATCCGACCTTACCCGGTACCTTTGATGCACCTATGAGGGCTATACTTTCCGGATTGAATATTGTATCAAGCATTTGTACCTCCGATATCGTGCTATAGGAACTTCACTTAAATGAGTTATAAAATCTTTTCAACGCGTATTCAGGATCCTGTCTTTTGTATTCATCCTCTGTAAGAAAATATCTATAGTTATGAGTATAATCCATTAATAGCTTATAAGCGTAATTGATCTCTGCCATCTTTTTAGTGCAAAAATCCTTATTCTTATCCTCACATTTATCGGGATGATACTGCCTGGCCAATCTGTGATAAGCATCCTTTATATGATCAATTGTTGCTATATAAGGTAATCCAAGTATCCTTCTTGCTTTATTTATTTCCCTGTACTTTGGTAGATTCATTTTTTGTTTTCTTTGTCCTTGCCCAGATAAATATTATCCATCCTACCATAAATGTGGGTATTGCTATAAACTGTGATGTTGAAAGAGGGCCTACAAATCTACGGATAGTATCACCCCTGAAAAATTCTATAATAAATCTGTTAAACGAATATAGAATCAGAAAAAGCCCTACAAGCTCGCCGTCATTCTTTTTGAATTTCTTTTCGTACCATAATAAAAATCCAAACAGGATCAGCCCGTTAACCGCCTCAAAAAGTTCTGTAGAGTATAATCTCTGGCCTGGATAGGCAAGGCCGGCATCACTGTTAGGTGAGAATATAGAGCCAAGTGGCCATGGAAGTGTAGTAGGTTTACCAAAACAGCAGCCATTCATGTAACATCCAAAGGTACGATGTATTGCATAGCCAAGCCCTAGGTATGGGGAGATTAAATCCGCATATTTAAAAAAGCTTGCTTTTACCCATTTTATATAAATCAGTATAGCAAGGACTCCGCCGAATAAACCCCCATAAAAAACGAGCCCGCCTTTCCAGATCTCGAGCATCTCAAGCGGATGCTGCATATAGTAATGCCATAATGTTATTATGAATACAACCCTCGCGCCTAAGATAGAACCGATCATGATCCAGAAGCTCATATCGAGGACAATGTTTGGATCAAGAGCAAGTTTTTTGGCCTTTCTCGTAGCTAGGTAGATTGCAACTATGAACGCTGAAGCCATTGCAACCCCGTAGGTATGAATTGTTATTGGACCGTAGTGAAATAGGATCGGATGCATATATGTATGTTCTCCTTTTAAGTGTAAATTAAATCTATTATACTGCATTTTCAATATGTTTATAAAAATGTCAATCAAAGTTGAAAAGTGCGATGGCGGGCTTTTTAATATTCTGAAAGACTATGTGATGAATTAAGCCTCCGATTGTTATAGCCATCTGCGTTTTGATCACCTAAAAAACTTCAGATCAATTCTATCATCCCTTACAATAACATATGTATAGTCATTGAACCAATTGCCTGTGTTAACATACTTTATATGTCTTTCTCCGAAAAAAAGTTCCCTTATCAAAGGCTTGTGGAAATGTCCCGCAATGAGCACTTCAATGCCCTGCATTGCCTTTTTTTCTATGTATTCATCAAGTACATGAGCAGGCATTTCTCTTTTTGCTGTCCATACATCTCTGCTTTGCTTTGACAGCCATGCTGCGATATTTTTCAGCATCATTACAGGAACAATCTGAACAATTATACGTGCAAACCTGCTTCTTAAAACGGCTCTTAAAAACCTATAGCCTTTATCCGTATAATCGATTGTATCTCCGTGCGTTATATGAAATCTTTTCCCGTTGATAGTGGTATCATAATCTCTGTCTATTATTTCAACATCAAATATATTTTTTAACACATCTTTTACAAAGAAATCATGATTGCCGACCGCATAGTACAGCCTGACGCCCTTTTCAGAAAGATTTTTAAGGCTGTCAAGCAAAGATACATAAACGGGATCGATTAACCCGCCGGGGCTTATCCAAAAATCAAATATATCACCAAGCAAAAACAGTGCATCTGGAGGCTCGTTCTCCAGGCTTTTAAAAAACCTTACCATTATTCGCTGATTTGGGTCATCCTTACCATGCAAATGTGCATCGGAAAGAAATATGCAGTACATAAAAGATTATATCCAATCATTTTTATGCAATGTCAAATAACTTTGTTTTAAGCGGAACAATGAGCTGCCCACACGAGCTGCAGATACCTCGCTGCCTGCGGCGATGATGTTCATTTCTTGCTTAGTTTGTGCTATATATGTTAGAATTTCGGCAAGAATTATATTTCGGGAGCTAAAGTGTTTGACATGATTTATTTAAAATTTGAAAAGTCTGTTATTATAGGCACTTTGAAAGGCATTGGTATGATCATTACAATGTTTTTTATGGACAGAGGTTTGAATAATGGAGAGTAATCACATTTATCCGTCTTATGAAGATTTTTTAAAACTTGCGGAGCATGCAAATCTTATCCCTGTTTATACGGAGATCCTATCCGATGTGGAAACGCCGGTCTCCGTACTGTTAAAACTGAAACATTTGAATTACCCATTCCTTCTTGAGAGCGTGGAAGGCGGTGAAAAATGGGCACGGTATAGTTTTATAGGCTTCGAGCCGTCGGTTATGTTCAGGATAAAAAACCGGGATGTTTTTATAACAGAAAACGGGAAAACAAAGATACATCATGATGTTCCTGACCCGCTCGGACTTTTAAAAACGGAACTGAAACGATACAATCCAGCAATCATAAAAGGCCTGCCGAGGTTTGTAGGCGGTGCTGTCGGCTATTTCGGTTACGATGTCGTAAAAACCTTTGAGAAAGTTCCTGCTCTAAAGAAACGGTCGCCCGATTTTGATGATGTCTTCCTGCTTTTTACGGATAAACTCGTGATCTTTGATAATCTCAGACACACCATGATCGTCCTATCAAATGCCTTTATACAGAAAGGTAATACAAAGAGTGCGTACGATACTGCAGCGGCCTCCGTAAAAAGGGTTATTTCCATACTCAACCGGCCGCTTCAAGCAGCAAAGAAACGGAAGATCAATAAAATTAAACCATTCGGATCGAATATGACGCAGCAGGAATATGAACGGATGGTTATCGAAGGGAAATCACGCATAATGGAGGGCGATATTATTCAGGTCGTATTGTCGCAGAGGTTCTTCTCACCCTCAAAAATAGACCTCGTTTCTTTTTATAGGGCACTGAGACTTATCAACCCTTCACCCTATATGTTTTATTTTGATCTCGGAGATAAATATCTTATCGGTTCTTCCCCTGAGGTGCTTGTACGGTTCGAGGGGGGCTGGGTCACCATAAGACCCATTGCAGGCACAAGAAAACGCGGGAAAACACGGGAAGAAGATGAAGCACTGGAAAAGGAATTGCTCGAAGATAAAAAGGAAAAAGCGGAACACGTTATGCTGGTGGATCTTGCCAGAAACGATATCGGAAGAATTGCGAAAACAGGCAGCGTACGGGTCGATGAACTTATGATCGTGGAAAGGTATTCGCACGTTATGCACATAGTATCGGAGGTAAGAGGTGCTGCACTTGATGATAAGGATGCCGTGGATATCCTGAAGGCAACATTCCCCGCGGGGACACTTTCGGGTGCTCCAAAAGTTAAAGCGATGGAAATCATAGAACATCTCGAAAAGGACAACAGGGGACCTTACGGCGGCGCTGTCGGCTATATCAGTTATACAGGGAGTATGGATACGTGTATTGCGATAAGAACTGCATTTGTCGATAAAAAAGGCGTTTATATACAGTCCGGTGCAGGTATAGTATACGACTCCCAGCCCGAAAACGAGTATTCCGAAACACGATCAAAGGCTCAGGCTTTGATGGACGCCCTGAAAAAATCCGGAGAGATAAAATAGCTTTTATGAAGATACTTATGATCGATAACTATGATTCTTTTACCTATAATCTTGTTCAGTACTTTGGTGAACTCGGGGTTGAAGTGATTGTATTCAGGAATGATCGTATAAAAGTTAAAGATATAAAAACCCTCGATATAAATGCAATCGTTATATCTCCCGGCCCGTCAACACCGGCAGAAGCCGGTATATCCGTTGACGCCATAAAGCAATACGCCGGTATTTATCCCATACTCGGTGTATGCCTCGGTCATCAGGCAATAGGTTACGCATTCGGTGCGGACATAATTAAAGCGCAGAAGATCTACCATGGGAAAACGTCTCAGATAAAGCATGACGGTAAAACGATATTTATGGGGCTTGACAATCCATTCACGGCTACAAGGTACCACTCTCTTGTAATAGACAGAAAAACATTGTCTGATGAATTTGTCATTGATGCAGAGTCTGAAGAGGATCAGGAAATAATGGCAATAAGACATAAGAGTCTTATCATAGAAGGTGTTCAGTTTCATCCGGAATCTATACTGACTGCAAACGGTAAAAAGTTACTTGAGAATTTTATAAAATTGGTTAAGGAATAGACATGATAAAAGAAGCGATTGAAAAGGTAACGGAACATATATCCCTTTCGGAGAATGAGATGGAGCTTGTTATTGATGAAATCATGTCGGGCAATGCAACGGATGCCCAGATCGCTTCATTCATCACAGCGCTTAGAATCAAAGGCGAAACCGTAGAAGAGATAACGGGTGCTGCAAAGGTTATGAGAGATAAGGCAACAAAGGTATATTCATCAAAAAAGGTATTGGTTGATACGTGCGGTACAGGCGGAGATCGCAAAGGTACGTTCAATGTATCCACAGCAGCATCATTTATAGCGGCAGGTGCAGGCGTTTTTATCGCCAAGCACGGCAATCGTTCCGTCTCCTCTAAAAGTGGGAGTGCCGATGTGCTTGAGGCTCTTGGAATAAATGTCAAAATGGGCGCGGGAAAGGCGCGGCACGCGATTGAAACCATAGGTATGTGTTTTTTGTTTGCGCCGATTTATCACGGTGCGATGAAGTATGCTATAGGACCAAGACAGCAGATCGGCATAAGAACTATTTTTAATATGCTTGGACCGCTTACAAATCCTGCTGAAGCAAAGTATCAGGTAATTGGTATATATGATGGAACGATGACAGAAAAGATAGCCCATGTATTACATAACCTCGGAAGTATTGCTGCTTGTGTTGTTCACGGCGACGATGGAACTGATGAAATTACTCTTACTGGTAAGACAACCATATCGGAGCTTAAAAACGACCGTATCAAAACATATAAATTTGATCCAGAAGAGTATGGTTATAAATGCTGCTCACCTGAAAAACTTCTTGGAGGGGACGCAGACCGTAATGCAGCAATTATAATGGACATATTGAACGGTGCCGGTGGAGCAATGAGGGACATAGCGGAATTGAATGCAGCATTTGCAATTTATATTGCAAATATTAAAGATAATCTGCACGATGCAATTATCGCTGCAAGAGAGAGTATAGATTCCGGCTTAGCTTTGAAAAAACTTGACGGTTTGAAAAAACTTAGTAATGAGGATAATCTTAAATGACTGATAAAATAGATTTTCTTAATGACATCGTTAATACAAAAAAAAGAGAAGTCGGGATCAAAAAACAGCATACCGGTATTGGATCACTGATCAAAGCTATAGACAGTATAAAACATCCGCTCTCTTTTATAGAAACTCTCTCTGCGAATGTGCCTCCGCGTATAATTGCAGAAATCAAAAAAAGGTCACCCTCCAAAGGCGTTATAGCCTCCGGCATAGATGTGAAACAGGTTGCAACAGATTTTGAGTCCGCGGGTGCGTGTGCAATATCTGTTTTAACCGATGAGGAATATTTTGAAGGCAGCATCTCCGATATGATTACGGTAAAGAATGCCGTGACTATCCCGGTACTTCGTAAGGATTTCATTGTAGACGAGTTCCAGATTTACGAATCAAGGGCAAACGGCGCCGATACGATACTTTTGATTGTTAAAATCTTAGATAAAGCCGTTAATCATTATTTAGAGCTTTCAAGGCAGCTGGGCATGGAGCCTCTCGTTGAGATTCATAATGAAAATGAGCTTAAGACGGCAATTGATGCAGGTGCAAGGATAATAGGCATAAACACAAGAAACCTTGATACTTTTAATGTATCGCTTGACACAATCGCATCTCTTATAAATTATATACCAGACAATGTGTTTACTGTGGCAGAAAGCGGCATTACATCTACAGACATTATACTGGAGTTTATGAAACTCGGCATAGACGGTTTTCTCATAGGCGAGACATTTATGCGTGCGTCATCACCTTCAAAAAAGTTAAAAGAGTTTATAGATAAATTTAGAATAAGTTCTTTCAAGTAAAGGAGATAAATATGCAGACAAAGATAATACTGGATGAAACAGAGATACCGAGAAGATGGTATAACATTATGGCGGACATGCCAAACCCGCCTGCAGCGGTATTGCATCCCGGCACAAAAAAACCCGTTACACCAGATGACCTGAAGCCCATATTCCCGATGGGACTTATCGAGCAGGAGGTCTCAACGAAAAGATGGATAGACATACCCGAAGAGGTATTAAAGGTTTATGCCTTATGGAGACCATCACCCATGTTCAGGGCGCATAATCTTGAGGCATACCTCAAGACACCCGCAAGGATATATTACAAGAACGAGAGCTTCAGCCCCCCTGGCAGCCATAAGCCGAACACCTCTGTAGCACAGGCGTATTACAACAAAAAGGAAGGCATTAAAAGGCTTGCAACTGAAACTGGTGCAGGACAATGGGGAAGTGCGCTTGCAATGGCCGGCAGGTTCTTCGGGCTGGATGTTACGGTTTACATGGTACGTGTAAGTTATGACCAGAAGCCGTACAGAAAGATTATGATGGAGACATGGGGAGCAAATGTTCATGCAAGTCCAACAAACCTTACCAACGCAGGGAAAAAGGTCCTTGAGATGGATCCATCATCACCCGGCAGTCTCGGCATAGCCATAAGTGAGGCAGTCGAAGACGCGGCAACGCACGCGGACACGAACTATTCACTCGGCAGTGTCCTTAACCATGTGTTAATACATCAGAGTGTTATAGGGCTGGAAGCCAAGGAGCAATTTAAGAAGATCAATGATTATCCGGATATTGTCATTGCATCGTGCGGAGGTGGAAGTAACTTCGGCGGCATTGCATTCCCCTTCCTCATGGACAAGTTTGCAGGGAAAAAGGTCAGAGCCATTGCAGTAGAGCCTGCATCATGTCCTACCCTCACAAAGGGCCCGTACACCTACGATTTTGGTGATGAGGCAGGACTAACACCGCTCATAAAGATGTACACGCTTGGCCACAGTTTTGTGCCTCCAGGCATACATGCAGGCGGCTTGAGATATCATGGAGATTCACCTCTTGTCAGCCAGTTCTACAACGAAGGCATTATAGAAGCTGTTGCATACAACCAGCTTCCGGTGTTTGAAGCAGCTATAACATTTGCAAGAACAGAGGGCATAATACCGGCGCCTGAGTCAGCCCATGCAATACTCGGTGCTATAAATGAGGCTAAAAAGGCAAAAGAAGAAGGCAAAGAAAGGGTAATCCTGCTTAATTTAAGCGGACATGGACATTTTGACCTTTCCGCTTATGATAGTTATCTAAAGGGTAAATTAAGGGATTATGAATACCCGGAGGCAGAAATAAAAAAATCGCTAAAGGAACTGCCGGTGGTATAGATATAGCAAGGTAGGGTAGATATGTATGTCTGCCCTATATTATATGCACCGAACTAAAGGGCAATCACATAGGATTGTCTCTGCTGAAGATAACAAAGATTGGAAAGAATGAGTGAAGATCAAGATTTGCGGTATAACATCTTTAAGCGATGCCGTGGCAGCATGCGAACATGGTGCAGATGCTCTGGGCTTTGTATTTTATAAAAAAAGCCCGCGATACATCCTGCCTGAACAGGCTAAACAAATAATAGAAAAACTGCCTCCTTTTGTCAGTTCGGTCGGCGTATTTGTTGATGAAGATATTAATACTGTTAAGTCACTCATAACAGACACTGGGCTGGATTACGTACAGCTTCATGGAAATGAACCCATAAGTACTGTTAGGATGTTTGGGAATAAGGCAATAAAGGCATTCAATATAAAAGACAAGGATTCTATTGAAGAAGTAAACGGATCAGGGCTTCAATATGTTCTACTCGACAGCCATACATCCCTTCACGGCGGGTCCGGTAAGCGGTTTGACCATGCATTCCTTAAAAACCTTTCTATAGGTATCAAGTTTATTTTATCGGGCGGCATAACACCGGAGAATGTTGCTGAGATAGTACAGACATATAAGCCTTATGGTATTGATGTATCAAGCGGCGTCGAGGCATCTCCAGGTAAAAAATCAAAAGAAAAGCTAACAGCATTATTCATAAATATAAAAAAAGCCCTATAAATTTTGAGCATTTTTTAATACACCTTTTTTACATAAATCATCTACACATTCGATTTATACTATATGAAACCGGGCAGGGGTTCAAAACTTGGAACCCCTGCAAAATCATTAATTTATGTGTAGTAATTTATACTATTATATGCCCATTACCAGCATACCGGAGATGAAGCACCGGTTACATCGGCACAGCACTGTCCAGTATTGCAGCTGGTGCTATTATAATTAAAAACAAAGGTCTCGGTTCCGCTTGTCAGGGTAAGAGTACCGCTTGAAGGGCAATAAGGACATATAGCATTATCATAAGTGAGGTTATTGAATGCAAAAGAGTATTTGCCTGAATAGGATGTTGTACCTGTTGTAAAGCTTTTTCCATTGATAATATAGGCAATACCCGCGGTTCCACTTCCATTCAATACCGTTGTGCTACTTGTAGTTGATATGGTTAGAGACGGGGTTGTTTGCAGGTATTCTCCAATCCGGGCAGACTCACTTCCGCTTGCTACATCAAATTCATTCCCTTCATTCAAAACAAGGGTAAAGAATGAAGTATTTCCGGTGAATGTATCATCAATACTAAACCATCCTGATAACCCTATAATCCCTTGCGCGCTCGAGTATATCCCGGTAAGATTAAGCTTTCCATCTTCCGTATACTGAGCATTTGAAGCGCCGCTTATCATGTTGCTGCCTGTGAAGGTAAAACCCCCATTCCATGTCATACTCATTGAAGTGCCGGAGTAGGTTTCACCAAAATTAAAATTCGTGTATATGAGTTTCAGGTTTGCTGAACCGGCACTTGAATCATAAGTACCTGTCCATGAAATTGTGCCATTAAAAGTAAAGCTTATACCTCCGGAAGAGCATGTTTCATTACTCCACGTGGATGTTATATCAACATAGGTTGTGCTCCCGCTTGTTGAACTGTTATTCGTGACAACCGGCTGGGTATTGCAACTAGCATACTGAAGAATTTTAAACGATTTTAATTGATCAAGAACTGTTTGTTTCAAGTAAGACGGACTGACCACAAGCTTGGATGGATTTTGTGTAATCATTGATAATCCTCCAAATGCAGGAAGATTATTTGGATTTCCATTGGTACTGTTTGTAATTGAACTTACACTTGTGCTCTGACTTGCATAGTTTGTTGCATCCTGATTCACTTTCAGTGCCTGGCTTGCAGCGCTGCCGATATTGCTAACTGTAAGCTGTGCGTTTGGTAATGAATTTAAACTGCCGCTAACCTGAGTACCCGATGAAGACGAACCTCCTGATGATCCGCAGCCTAACGCTATACTACCCATAAGCAGAATTATTGATAATAATTTTAATTGTTTCATAATTTACCTCCGATTTTAATGTTCTAATATCATACTATTAAAAACATAGCAAGACATACACCTAAAACTATTTTACTTATTACATTTGTCTTTTTGCTTTTCATACCTTCCTCAATCTTATTTTTTTCATTGTTTCCTCCTTTATGCTTAAGTTATTTTACATGGCTATAAAACTGATTACTCCATTGGATATTAAATCGTAGGTTGGAGAGACAGTGTTCGTTCCCGGCTGCTTTGGGGCGTTAAGGAGTTTGTTAAGGTCTACTATGGCAAGACAGGACTTTGAACTGTCTATCAGGAGTCCCATGGGCTGTTTGTTGATTACAGCAGTAAATGCAGAAAGCCCGTGTGGATCTCCGACATTGCTCCACGAAGAAACCGAAGGACACACGGTCGTTGGTGTTGGAATTTGAGCCGACGTGTAGGATGTTATAGTGATGCCTCCTGATGTGGATGTTGTCGGCATCTGTGCCGCACCGATATCATCTCCGAATTCCCCCTCAAGAAACATGATATGGCTTGATGATTCTACTACCATGCCGGTTGTAAGGTAACCGCTTGGAGAATACACATTTTGCAGGGGAACAACTGCATACGGAGCATCAAATGTAGCTGTTGAATCATTGAACGCGGCTGCATTCATATTGAGAACCAGTAAAAGCGGCGTCCATTCATGTCCTATTGTAATTAGGTCGGTAGATGGATCTACTGAAACCGCATCCGCGGTAAGTGAGCCAATACCCGTACTATTAAGCTCAGGAATTCCATTGGCTGGGTCCGTGTTTGTATCCACCATCCTTTTAGACCAGTGGTAAACCTTGCTTTTGTTTATATCTATCACCCACAGATATTCATCTGTAGATGTTATTGATCCCGAATCAGCATATTCCGGGGAATATATCATATTAGCGGCAGGATCATAACCGAAATTTTCGGTTGAGAGGTCAACGGGTATAGTAGCAGTCAGATCAGACAGAAACTGTTTTGTCACCTTACCTGTATAATCGACGACCCGGTATCCGTCTCCCGAGGAAACTATGAATCCGTGATCAACCGGATCTATGATAACACCGCAGTCAAGGCAGCTTCCTCCGCTGAAACTTGAATATACCGTATTACCAAGATCAGGCTCGGTTACCGTAGGTGCAGAACCATTGCTTATATAGCCGGCTACATCTATAATTGCTATTTTTGAGCTGTCGTAGCCAACGCACACAACTCTGAGGTTTTTACCGTCTGCAGCACAGCTATCCACCGCGAACGATGTGGTTATGGTAGTTTGTGTAGGGCCTGACGACATCACTCCGAGAGAGTGCTGCTGATAAGAAGAGATGGTAAAAGAAGAACCTTTTTGAGATAGCGGTACAATATTCACGGTATTACCATTTGGAATAAAGGCTATCACCAGATCGCCGGTATTTATTGTTGCAAGACCGCCTGATGTAGTCGCAGAAGATACAATAGTCTGTCCAACTCCGCTTTTACTACCCTGACACCCAGATACTATGAAAATCGTAATAACCATGATCGTACCTAACAAATTTAATTTTTTACTTTTATATTTTTTCATTGTTCCATCCTTTTAATTATGTAATTTTTTAAGTTTTTTACCCATAGCTTTCTCTTTTGTTTCATAGGTTTCGCCTGTCCCGATTTTACCGTAATTCATGATCTCCCACAGCTCATCTCTGTTGGAAAAAGCTTTTTTCCCGTAAAAGCCAACCTCTTCTACGGTCCCAACGAGGAATTTGGGATCCCTTTTCCTGTACCTGTAAATTCGGATAATATAAGTTTTTATAAGGTCTTTATTTGCCATAATTTTAATTATTGTCCTCTATCCAATATCCAATTTATGCCTTTCCTCAAACTCTTCCGGCTGAGTTTGGTATGTCTATCCTTATAACATAAGAAAAGTCACAGATTAGTCACAGATCGGGATTCTTTTGTAAACCCGAAAAACGTATTGAAAATTAGAAATTTTGTGCAGAGAACTATTGCATACCAATTCTGAAAAAGGACAAAGATTGTCGTTTATTTAAACAGCTTTTTCAGAATAAAAGAAAAAAGAGCTCCAACGTAACTCATAAAAAAGTTACGTTTGGGTTTGGTGATGATGTGGGATGCATAACAAACATATTTTCCAAAAACTGGATTTAAAAAACAATAGTTTTTACATTGTATCTTCATCATTTTTTTCTCCGATGAACCGTCTATATAATATCCTCTGCTGAACAATAGCTTTGAATGATCCATATAATAATCAATGAAAGTCTTTCTTGTTAAAATTATATTGAATTTTTCAGGATTCAAAAACATTGGTGACGCTGGATCCAACTCTATCGGATAGGTAATAAGCTGTTTAATATTTTTATACTTTGTTAAATACCTCTGTAATGCTATTGTCTCTCCAAGGTCTTTCTCTGTTTCCAGCGGCAATCCACCGGAAAAATAAATGCCCGCATTTACTCCTTTTCTCTCCATATATTTTAAGGTTTGTATAAGTTCATTGTTGGTATAGAAGTAGCCTTTGTGTATCTTTCTGAGTTGCTCAGAACCGCTCTCCGGTGAGATTATTATTTGAGAGTCTTTAGAAAAGGTAGTACTAAATGCGTCTATGAAATCAATGGATGGCAGTGCGTATGAGTTGAAGTTATATACTATCTTTAGCCTATTATCTCTAATAGCTTTAAAAAGATCTAAAAAATATGAATTTGAATTTTGGTCCGGCAGATCAAAATCGGTATTGAAATTTTTAAAACCCCATTGTATCCCGTCCATGATGTTTTCTATTATTTTATCCGGCGATCTTAATGTAATACGAGCTTTACCGTTTAAAAGTTCATTTGCATTATACCCTCCTCCACAGAAGCTGCAATTGGCTGCGCATCCTTTACCGATTGGAAGATACATGGATGCTACTAAAGAACTTTTATAAATGATATTGTTAAGCGCCGGATTGGTGTTGAAATTAAAAAAAAATAACCGCGGATAGAAATTATAGTTGTTCAGTAATGCATAGTTGCTAAAAGAAGTCCCGTCCAATATCTCTTTTGTTGTTACATAATTGTATTTATTCTGTGCGATGCTGTCCCCGTTCCGCCATACAAGGTTGGGAATGGAGGATATATCAGCTTCTCTTCTAACAATGTACTTCATAATCTTAAGAAGAGGTATCTCACCATCCCCTGATATGATTCCATCAATGAATTTGAAGTTTTCCAGTATCTCATTTTTAAAAAAACTTGCAGTCAAGCCGCCGACAACTATAAATGTGTCCGGTAAAACCTCTTTTATCTCTCTTGCAACTTCTATAGCGTCAAAAGATTGATGATGCCAATGAAGCGTAATGCCGACCACTTTCGGTTTTGTAAAAAGGAGATATTCTCTTAAAGAGAAATTTTGAGTAAATAACTTTTCAATACCAAGGTGCAGGACTTTAACATTAAATCCATGACTATCCAAAAAATCCGCCATGAATAAAAGACCCATAGGCATGAGATTGACGAATTGCACCTTATTAAACGGGTGCATATAATGATTAAACTTCGGGGTATGTATCAGAAGACAATCAATGTCCTCGTTATCCTTATCCGGTAATACGTTATTTATATTCATTTTTTTTAAATATTTTAAATTTATTTTCTATTCTAATTTCGTTTATGGTAAAATTGACAGTAGTTCAAGAAAAATTCTATCTTATAATTTATTTGTGGTAGTAATAAGAGATTTTTATTCTCAAATTCACAATTTTAAACATATCTGTAAAATTTTCCGTCTTGGTATAAAATCTTCCGTATGGTTTTCTCTGAAGTCACTCAAAATTCTTACTGTAAACCTTATTCACTATCAGAAGGGTAGATAATAATGCATATAATTCAATACCTAATCCGGAAAAGGAAGTTTGTTTACGTCAGCAAATATAATACCACTTTCCTAAAGATGCAGTTAAGGTTTTCTGTACATCATAGGAGAATAGTAATAAAAAGATTATATATTCATTCTTGGAGCCGGACGCCACATATCTGTCCTCCTTCTGATTTTAATATACAAGTTTTACAGTAGATGTCAATAGGGCGTATTTTCTTTATATAGAGTCTGCTTCGAGCACACCCTTTTTTTTTAGATGTATTCCGTGGTTGACATTATACATAGTTTTATATATCCTATAAAAGGCGACAATCGTTATATGAATACCATCCCCATGGATAAATTAAATATAATCTTATCTTATCATATCCTCTGCTCCAGAGGATTCACTTTAAAAAAGGCTTTAGTATGAATAATAAAATAGTTAATGTTTTTAAATCCAAAGAACTAAAACTGATTAAAACTTTATCTTTATATTTTATAGTCTCTATCGTTTCCATTCTATATCTATCTCATTTCACCCATTTTCTTTTTGCTACCGATGTAGCAAACGATGAAGGAGTAATGTCGGGAGCATGGCGTATTGTGCAGGGGCAGGTGATCTACAGAGACTTTTTTGAATTTTTTGCGCCCGGGAATTTTTTCTTACTCGCACTTATATATAAATTGTTCGGCTATAGTCTTATTGTTACAAATAAAGCCGTAATTGTTCTTGATGTTATTTGTAATATCCTGCTCTTTCAAATCTCATACATGATGTTAAAACGCTGGTACGCTATTATACCTCCGTTACTATTTCTTATTATAGGCTTCCCAAGTTGGTTTATCTTCAGTCATTATTGGACAACATCGGTCACGTTTCTAACAGCTCTTATATTACTTACAGTTTATATGGAAAGACTGACTGCATCGGATAAATCAACTATTACATACCTTTTTTTATCTGGTTTTTTTGTTGGACTAACCGGCATCTTTTTGCAATCAGCGGGCATATATACGACGGTTGTACTACTGATTGTCCTTTATCTCAGGACGAGAAGGCATGAAGGTATCGTTAAACGAATCGCTGTGTTCGGTATCGGCATTGCTATACCAGTTTTGGCTTTTGTATTATATCTTTTGTTGAATAATGCCTTCATGCCGTTCATACATAGCCAGATTATTCTCTTGAAGCTCTATCCCCCCAATACCTTATTTTACTCAAAACCGTTAATATCTTTCTATAACGTAATAACACCTGTAAAGTTAATGATTGTTGTTTCTTTTATTGGGAGTATTGGTTTCCTGATCTTAAAAAAAAATGCGTCAAATAAAGAGGTTGTTTTATTTGCAGGCAATATAATATTTTTTCTTTATACGTGGCACTGGTTAACTATAAGCAATAGTGTAATAGACCCGGGCCGTGCGACATCGGGCTTGAGTTTTACGTTCATTATTTACTGTGTGTTTTTATTTACCGGATATATAAAGAATCATTATTCCATGTCGGTGTATAAACTTGCAGATTTGTTTATACATGGTGCATTTATGCTTATTGCTGCAATAAGCATTATGATTATCTACAAAGACATATCAAACATAAGAACAAGGGTGTTTCATTTTACTCTTAACAATACTTCTTACTGGACATACGATGAAGATGGTGCAAAAGACCTTATCAAATTTAATAATGAGTCGGAGAGAATATTGGGTAACGATAGAGAGGTGTTTGCTTATCCTCTTGCATCCACATTGTATACGCTGCTAAACTTAAGAAATACAACGAAGTATGATATAATAGTAAGTTTTGGACAAATCGCGAGTGGCTTGTCAGGCCTTTTTAAAGATGTCGTTGATCAATTAGAACGTTTAAAAATAAAATACATTATTACTTATCAATGGTCTTACAGATTCATAATCATCTGGGCGCAAAGGAACGGAGTGGGGTATAAGCCTAATATGATCGAGAAGTTTATATGGGATAACTATGAGCCGGTGGTCCATGTGGGTCTTTTTGATCTATGGAAACTAAAGCTTTTAAAAGCCGGCGATGTGCTTACCGTGACTGCCGCTAACGGTGTGAGCAAAAAACATGCTTCGTACAGGCAATTTACTGTAGGCATGCATGGAAATATCACATCGCCGCATAATAAAAGGATAAACGTATCTGGTATGCCCTTGTATGATCTTAAGGATATACTTGCCCGCGAGTACGGGATACCATCAGATGAGATCAGTATAACAACCAATGGCATTACATCGATTTCATCAGAGGTCTTCTCAGTATCCATTACCGGTGCCGTTTACAAGCCGGGGCGGTATTTCCTCAACCAAGGGGGCAGGTTGACCGATGTGATGATGCTTGCAGGTGGTCCATTAACTACATCCGATCTGGGTGATGTCATTATAAAAAGAGGAGGGGAGAACATTGATATAAATTTCCTTAATTATTTTCAAACTCATAACAACGAATATAATCCTGTGATAGAAAAAGGTGATAAGATTTACATTCCTCAGAGTATACGGCAGGAGAAGGTATTCCCGGGGGCACTGAACATAACACTTCTCGGGACCATACAAAAACCCGGACGCATTTTTTTTAATAAGGGTGCAAGACTTATGGATGCGATCGGCAGGGAGCTTTCCCCAACTGCTGATCTGAAAAATGTGATCATGATACGGGGTAATCAAATAATGAGGATAGATTTTTTAAGATATATACAGACGCATAATAATGGTGATAATCCATTGTTAGAAAACGGTGATATTATATACCTGCCGGAGACAGGTGAAGTTATTGATAAGGCACAAATTATCAAAAAATCACGGGATTTATCTAAATAACATCGTGTGAGCGTGCCTCAGAATCCACGGCCTTTTGCGGTGGTAGTCCACAAAACATATAATATCCTATTCTGTCATTTATAAAGTCCTTCATGTCCGCTTATTTTTGAATGCATTTTAGGGATTAAGTAAGTATTTTACCATCCCTATGCCTTCTCCTGTAATAGCAATGTTCATTCAAAATATTGCTTTTATCAAAAGTATATTATAAATTTATCATTAGAAGGACACTCTACCGAAAATTATTCTGTCCTTTTAACGAGGGTATATAGCGTGAAAAGGATTTGGTTTCATAAAGCAAATTCACTTCAACCCGCTGAGAAGTTTGAGGGGATTAATGTCTATGCATGAGCAGTTCCGAAAGGATAGGGACGATACAATTTTTAAGGAAGCAATATTTTAATCTCAAGAAGGCGAAGAAAAATACGAGAGGGAAATAGGTTTTGCTAAAAGCAAAATATGAACGGTAAAAATGAATAAATTGCAGAAGCTGGTTATTGCCATTTTATTTGTATCCTCCCTGATATATGTTTTTTTTGATATAAACGATATCGATGTCAATAAAAAATCAAGACCGGATTTAGCAGTATCAAGTGCAATGGGCGGGGCTATAAAATATGCTGATGATGCAGCCTCCATTATCAAAAATGCGGATATAGAACGTGCAAGCGTATTGGTACTTTATAAATCGACTTCCCCTTTACAGACCAATTCGAGCATGGAAACCGGCATATCTTATATTTCTTTTTTTACATTTAATGCGGAAATGCAGTATAAACTTATGCCTTTACCTGTTGATGTATTTACAAGAATGCCGGATATAAAATTCGTACAGCAATTCGATTATGTTTTGCTGCCATATGACATGACATTAAAAAATGTATGCAAATTGATAAAACAAGCCTCAGATAAATGGCTACTTTATAAGTGCGAAAAACGCTCTATAGGCAAGAGCCCTGAATTAACCACCGTAATGCAGGTTGTTAAGATATATTTGCTTGTTGCTATGAAGCATACCGGAAGTTTTACCCTGAATAAAGGGGCACGATTAATAGATGTCTTTAGTAAAATTAAATTCCGATTGACTAACTCGGATTTAAGCAGGGTTCTTATACTAAGGCATAACAAGATAATCCATGTAAACCTTATAAGATATATACAGACTAAGGACATCGTTTATAATCCATTATTACGCGATAAGGACACTGTTTATATACCTCAGGCCGGTGAACATTTTGACATTAACAAAATAAAAAAAACTATGAAGTCACTTATTATTAAGGAAAACGAATGAAAGCTGCGATGATTCCATGCGTTACCCTCTTGTTTGATATCTTTATAAGCTGGCTTATAGGGTTTCTCGTGCTTTCAATCATAGATTTAAGAAAATATTCAAAAGGCAAAATGATACGATTGTTGATTGATTATGCAATGGGAAGCGGCATATTAACACTGCTCATGTTTATATCGGGGATAACAGCGGGGAATTTCGATGGCTTGATTATTTTTATTCTTGGTATAGCCATTGTATACTTAATCAGGAGAAAAACAGACCCGAAACCGGAAAAATCCGCCAAAAATATAACCGGCTATATTTATATCATCCCCGTATTTGTATTGATTATTGTGATGCTTATTATTTCCTATAAGGTAATGCCGCTCGGCTGGGACCCAAGATTTATTTACCTTTTCAAGGCAAAGATGTTCTTTCTTGAAAATAGAGTAAGTTCAATTTCTCTAACCGTGCCGCAATATTTATTTTCTCATCCGGATTACCCATTGCACATACCGCTTCAGATCGCTTATCTATATAAATTACTCGGCCATGTTGATCCCGATACGGCGAAGATTGTTCTCTTGATGTATCCTCTTTTTATATGTATATTTATGTACGGTTATTTAAAATCAATAATGCCGGAATATGCCGCGTTATTATCAGCCCTTGCAATTTTTACACTCCGGAGACTCCTCGGTTTGACTTATTCGGGCGTTGACGTTCCGCTTGCACTGTACCTGCTTATCGGTACCTCATTTTACTATCTTTTTATAAAAAAAGGAGATGTACACTATCTAATATTGGCCGGATTATCCATTGGTATCGGTGCATGGATAAAGTATGAAGGGATTGCATATCTTGCAAGTATGGCGATATGCATATTTGTAGTTACGAAGTATTATCTCAGGCAAACTGTCTTTACATCATTAAAACGGACAATATGTTTTTTAGTCCCTGGCATGGTCTTCATATTACCGTGGCGTGTATTTATTCATATATACCATTTTCCTGTAGATTGGATCAGGTATGGCCTTAATAATAATTTGACTGTCAATTCCTTCAGGTTATACAAGATTACAGAGTCATTTGGGAAAGAAATGATACTGAACGAGCCGTTCCTGATTATTGTTATAATCTCATTAATCTACACGATCTACAGAAAACGAATCGGGCTTATTTTATCCGTATACACTGTATTCTTTCTTCAGTTCGCTGCGTACATAATTGCACTTTATCTACAGCCGAATCCATTATCCTCGGAGCTTGGTTTTACTGTGCAAAGGTTGATGATACAGATCACGCCTTCTATGCTATTGGTAAGCCTTGCATTTCTATTCGATAAGGACATCATGGATGAAAGATAAATATAAGCTTCTTTTAGCATGTTCTTTTTTTGCACTTACATTTATTATCGTCTTTTCACACTCAATCTTTACAAATAAAATAATTCTTATATCTAATGTACATGATTTCAATCCATTCTTTTCAGTAAAAGGCGTACCTTCATTCCCGGCAGAACCATTTGATACCGTCAATCAGTTTCTGCCGTGGTTTCATTTTGACAGGGAATCTTTGAGAAATTTCTCGCTGCCGCTATGGAACCCCGATAACGGCTGCGGTGCGCCTCATATAGCAAATATTCAGTCGGCATTTTTTTATCCCCTTAATATGTTCGTATATCTGTTTGACTGGAAATGGGGATTGCTGCTCTTATACTTTTTTAAGTTTTTCCTTGTTAGTTTGTTTGCGTACCTTTATTTATCGGAAATAGGTGTAGATTACCGTGCTGCTCTTGTTGCATCTATGGCGTGTATGTATTCCGGCTATATGTATATGTTCCAATTCCAGGATACCGGTGCGGCATTCTGTTTCTTTCTCGGGCTATGGGCAATAGAGTTCGTAATAAAACATCCTGATAGATTTATGGGATATGTTTTATTGATGACGGCATTCGTTACCGCCGTATTTGCAGGCCAGCCAGAAATATTATTTTTTATGACATTTGTTCTTGCTGTGTATTTCCTAATAAGGGTATTTACCGAATATGGATTTGATAAACAGGGATATCTCATTATAGGGAAAGCATGCTTATTTATATTTATAGGCATTCTCATATCAGCAATTCAGCTATTGCCGTTTATTGAGTATTTACATACAAACACGGTATTTTCTTACAGAACCTCAATCAAGGGCATATCATTTTATCCCCTTTCATCGTTTTTGGCTGCGATAAGCGATTTCTTCGGTATGAATATTATCACTATAAACGCATCTTCTTTTCACTGGATGCATACTCGGGTGGTGAATTATATTGGTATGGTGTTTTTCCTTTTTGGTCTTGCCGGGATAGTAAATCTTTTTAGAGAACGGATTATTAAAACATACACCGCGTTATTTATTGTGACAATGATTATACCATTCAATATCCCTTTGATACACAATATTTTTGCCGATATATTAGGCTTTGATGTTGCCAGAAAGAGCTATCTGTTAATATTTTCAGGCTATTTCCTTATATTTATCGGGGCGAAGTATCTGGGTGCCTTTTTAAACGGGAAATATAAACCAAAAACAATCAACATTGCCGTATACTTAACTGTATTCATAATCCTTGTTTTATTCTTGATGTCCGGGAGGTATTATAGGCTTAACATTGCTCCCGTATGTATAGCCATATTTGTGGGCATTGCTGTCCTTTTTACAATGAAGATAAAGAATAAAAATGTTGTAGCAGTATTGCTTGGTATAATGGTGTTTTTATTTCAGGCCGTTTTATTGATAGTTGTTCTTTCACCACCTCTGAACCCTGATTACTTTTTCCCGACCAATGCTATTATAAACAAAATAAAAGGTGATAACCCCCCTTTCCGTGTCTTTCCTGTAATGAAAAGTGGTATAAAGGCTTATGATCCCGATCTGAATACCTTTTATAACATAGAGGACCTTCGAAACTATGATACAATGGGTGTAAGATGGTATGATAAATTTGTATTAAACCTCTTAACAGAGCCGCGCATAACAAACTTTTTGAATGTCAAATACATTATATTGCCGCGGCATACAGCTATTAATGCTGCTGTATCAGCTTCCCAGGTGCAGACTTTAGAACCAGCGATCGTATCTTATAATAATATCTCGCTTTATATAAACAGATATTCTTTTGACATTGATATGCCTGTAAATAAGTTTCAACCTGTTCTTTCTGCCAACGGTTTTACGCTTTACAAAAATCCGGATACATTGAGAAGGGCATTTATGGTCTATAATTATAAGATTGCGGATACGCATAACAAAGCGTTTGATCTTGTAAGCTGGTATGCATCACAATTAAGCGAGACGGCAGTCATATTTAAGGAAGATGCAAGGTATGCATCATTTATGCCGGTAAATACGGTAACAACATCAAGCAGTAGTGTTTCTTTTGAAAAGTACTCTCCAAATCATATAAAGCTGCATGTTGTTACAACTTTGCCCGGGCTGCTTGTAATAAGCAATACCTATTTTCCAGGATGGCATGTTCGTATCGACGGCAGGAAGTCAAAGGTCATAAGGACTGATTATGCATTTCAGGGGGTATTTGTTCCCGAAGGCATACACTGGATTGAGTTGGATTACATGCCGCTGAGCTTTGTTATCGGGTTTGTGATTTCAATAATAGGTATTCTTGCTGTACTATTGTTGTATATCGTTTACCTCAAATCGCACGATGATAAAAGTGCAATTAATGCATATCCATCAGCCGTGAAAGTATCGCATCCTGAATATAATGATATGCCGTTAAAAAACAAGAAAAAAACTTAAGGGAATTTCAAATGATGAATAAAATTATTTTTGGAAAACCAGATATCAGAAAAGAAGACATTGATACTGTGGTAGCTGCTTTAAAAAGCGGTTGGATAGGTATGGGCTTTATGACAAAGCTTCTTGAAAAGGCTTTTTTACAATTAACAAGGGCGAAATACGCTGTTGCGGTATCAAGCGGCTCTGTGGGTTTGTTTATATCGATGATAACATCCGGTATTTCAAAGGGCGATGAGGTTATTACATCACCAATGACGTTCCCGGCAACTGCCAATGAAATTATACACACAGGAGCTGATGTAAAGTTTGTGGATGTTGATGACAATGGTAATATTGATGCCTCAAAAATAGGAAAGGCCATAACAAAAAGAACAAAGGCTATAATACCTATACATTTATACGGAAGGCCGTGTGATATGGATAGCATTGTGGATATAGCGGGAAAACACAAACTTTTTGTTATTGAGGATGCGGCTCATGCACTTGGTGCTAAATACAAAAGTAAGAGTATAGGTAATATTGGGAATGCGGCGGTATTCAGTTTGTATGCAACAAAAAACATAACTTCTGCTGAGGGTGGAGTTATAACAACGAACAATAAAGGGCTTGCTGATAAATTGAGATTGTTGAGATCCTACGGAATAACAAAAACATCATGGGAAAGGTTTAAAAAAACTGAGAGCGGTATCCCGTATGATACAGTCTTGCCTGGTTACAATTTTGAGATACCCGACGTGCTTTCTGCAATTGCACTTTCCCAGATTCACACTTATTCGGAAAGGACTGCACGCAGGAGATATATATGGGAACAATACGATACGGCATTTAAAACACTTCCCATAGGTCTACCCGATGCAGGTGATATTGATCATTTACATGCTATGCATCTTTACACAATCATGATCGACAAAAAGAGAACCGGCATAGACAGGAAAACATTTATTCATAAACTTAATAACTACGGCATTGGAACGGGTATCCATTTTATATCATTGCATCTTCATTCCTATTACAAGAAGAAATACGGCTATAGTGCCTATGATTTCCCTCATGCTTTAAAGATCTCAAATCAAACACTATCGCTGCCTCTTACATCGGGTATGACCGATCAGGATGTAAATAGGGTGATAAATGCAGTAAGGCGGTTATGCAATGGATAAACCGCAGCTAAGCATCGTTCTTGCATGTTATAATGAGGCATCACATCTCGAGAAAAGTTTTGACAGATTAAAAGGTATACTCTCATACTCAAATTTGATTTATGAGATTATATTTGTTGATGACAAAAGTACAGATAATACCATAGAAGTAATAGATAATATTTTCAAAAGTCACCGTGGTATGAGATTAAATAAAATCCTTCATAACATAAATACAGGCAGAGGAAAGGCTGTTACGGATGGTCTTAAGTCAGCAGAGGGTGAAGTAGCCGGCTACATAGATGCAGATCTTGAGATAGACCCGGTTTATATCTATTCATTTTATCATGCTATTGAACGGGGGTATGATGCCGCCATTGGTGAACGGGTATCACGTTTTAGCATGCATTCAATTCCAAGGTTCTTTACGGGCAGGGGATATAATATGTTCATGCGTACATTGATAAATCTACCTTTGCATGATACAGAGGCCGGCATTAAGTTCTTTAGCAGGCAAAAACTCATGCTTATTTTGGATAGTATGGAGGATCATCACTGGTTCTGGGATACGGAGATATGCGCCAGGATGTATAAAAAAGGTTATAAAATTAAAGAGATACCATGTGTTTATGCAAGGAGCAGTACGAAAAGATCAACCGTCAAAATTATACCGGATTCAATATATTATTTTAAGAAACTGGTAAAATTCAGAACCGTGTACAAATCTTTGTAAACTAACCTAAATAATGTATTTGAAGGTACATTATTTTTATTACCCTCCGTTTTACATGTAAAGCAAAAGAAAAAATTTTTTCTGTCTTTTCCAAGCTAAGCAATACCTTGACATTATTCATGGATTTATCTATCCTTTTAAATGAGGCAGTTGTTATGTGGAGACCGGCTCCAAGAATAAATTAAATATAATTTTGTCACATCTTTCTACCATTTTGGAAAGATGGTAAAAGTTTATTTACTATCTGATACCTTTGATAGACAGTGTAGTTCTGTATATAAAACGTTGACTAACATGTGCGGCTTATTTACTTTATCGTTATGAAGATACTTTTTATAATACCACCTTTTTTGTCGGTAGGGAAAAAATCATCACATAGCCCTCATCTTATTCCAAATCTGGGAATTGCCTATATGGCTTCTATTTTAAAGAACGAAGGCCATGAAGTTAATGTTATTGATGCACTTGCAGAGGGCTTATCAAGAGCATCACTTATAAATAAAATTGCCGTAGTACAGCCTGATATAGTTGGTTTGACTGCTTCAACGTATCAAATTTATGATGCAGCAGAAATCGCTAAAGAAGTTAAGGGCTTGTCATCAGAGATTATCACGATAATAGGCGGTTATCACGCATCTGCTTTGCCGGAACAAACATTAAAAGAGTTTGATAGCTTTGACTATCTTGTATCCGGTGAAGGCGAATTAACCCTGTCGGAATTACTTAAAGCAATATCATCCGGTAACAATGATATGCTCAAGGACATAAAAGGAATCGTTTATAGGACAGGGAACAAGATTATTGTAAATCCTCAAAGACCGTATATAGATGTAAATACATTACCCATGCCTGATTTTGATGAATTTAATTTAAGTTTATACAAACCGTTTTATACATTTTTAATCCGCAAGTTAAGGGAACTGCCTGTTATGACATCAAGAGGCTGCCCTTATGATTGTGTGTTTTGCTTCAGATCGCAGGGGAATATTGTAAGATATAAAAGTTTACAATCTGTAATAGATGAAATCAAAAGAGATATAGAAGTGTACCACATAAATCAGATATTATTTACAGACGAGACTTTTACAATCAATATGAAGCGTACAGAAGCTATCTGCGATGAATTGATCAGCACAGGTATTAATAAGAAGATAGAATGGGGATGCGAGACAAGAGCCGATGTCGTAGATGAAGCGTTGCTAAAAAAAATGAAGCGTGCCGGGTGCAGGGTGATCTATTATGGTGTAGAATCCGGCGATCAGGGGATACTGGATCATGCTACAAAGGACTTAAAGATTGTTGATATAAAAAATGCCGTAAAATGGACAAAGGATGCGGGTATTGATGTATACGCTAATCTTATTATAGGGCTTCCTTATGATACTGAAGAAACAATAAACAGGACTATTGATTTTGCAATTGAGCTTGATCCGGATGCGGTATCATTTGCAATACTCACACCATTTCCCGGAACAGAACTCGTTGATATGATTAAAAAAGGTAAGGGTGAATTAAAGATTATTGCGCATGATTGGAGAGATTATAATAAGCAGTTTGGCAGAGCACTTGAACTTGAGTACTTGAGCATAAAACAGCTTAGGAAACTTCAAAGGAAAGCATATATAAAATTTTATTTTAGGCCCAAAAGGTTTATAAATATGTTCAAAATTGTAGATATAAGAGCATTGATATCTTATTTCTTACATAGATTATAAGCATACGATTATGAACCTCCCCCTGATGGGATAAAGAGGGCGTCTTAAAAGGGGACAGTCTGTTCAGATGGCACTCCCCGTATTCTTGAGGACAGATTCCGTGGGACTAATAATTATGATAATGCAGCTTATATTGTATTGACGAATGCAAATTCTTATGATTCTTTATCCGTTAAGATGAGATTTATAAAAAGGGGTTTACCATATTTAATAGTCTTTCTTGTTTCCTTTTTATATCTATCTCATTTTACCCATTATCTGTTTGCTACCAATATTGCCAATGATGAAGGTGAAATGGCAGGGGCGTGGCGTCTTCTTCATGGTCAGGTGATTTATAGGGATTTTCCCGTGATCTACGCACCGGGCAACTTCTTTTTACTCGCCATCATATACAAGTTATTTGGCTACAGCCTTGTTGTTACAAACAAAGCCCTCATTGTGCTGGACATCCTTGACACTATCTTACTTTATCATATCTCTAATATGATAATAAAAAAATGGTATGCTATTGTACCGCCTCTCGTTTATCTTGTTGTATCTCTGCCTACATGGTTTTTTTTCAGTCATTACTGGACAACAACTTTTACCTTATTTGTTTCAATGATCCTTTTGATGAACGCCTTTGAAAGAGCTGAAAAAGAGGCATATAACAATATGTTTTTTTTTCTGTCGGGGTTTTTTGTAGGACTAACCGGCATCTTCCTGCAATCGGCGGGAGTTTATGCAACGGTTGTACTTTTTATTGTTTTTTATTTTAAAATTAAAAATCCTAAAGGCATTATCAAACAAATTATTATATTTAGTACCGGTATTGCTGTTCCCGTTTTATCCTTTGTATCATATCTTCTGCTGAACAAAGCATTTATGCCATTCATCTATGACCAGTTCGTACTCCTGAAGCTGTACTCAGCTACAGTCTGGTTTTTATCGAAACCATTCATGTCTTTATATAACATTATGACGCCTCTTAAATTAATGCTGC
>JAMCPX010000012.1 GCA_023382265.1 Deltaproteobacteria bacterium
GCGGTCCAGCAGTTGGGGTATGAGCTTGAGAAGAAGGCGGATGCTCAGGCGGTCCAGCAGTTGGGGTATGAGCTTGAGAAGAAGGCGGATGCTCAGGCATTAAAGACCGATATAAATAACATCATACAACAAATACGTGATCAGAAATTAAATATCCTTGCACAGCAGAAAAACCTTTCTTCTTTAATAGAACGGTTGAATCAGGAGACTTCTGAAATGATTACCGATAACGCAACAAAAAGCTTTCGTGAAGAAAAGTCCCACCAGTTTGATGCCATGTATGTATCGTTTGAAGATAGGTTCAGAGGTACACAAGCTGATATCAAAGAGAGGCAAAGGGTTTATTTGCCCTACATTCACGAAGCTTTGAAAAATACGGATAATGCTCAGGTATTAGATGTAGGGTGCGGCAGGGGTGAATGGCTTGAGTTATTAAAGGAACAGAATATTCATGCCAAAGGTATTGATATAAACAGAATTATGGTAGCTCAGGCAAAAGAACTTGGTTTAGATGTGGAAGAAGCGGATGTTATTGAGTATCTCAAGCGTCAAAAGGAGAATTCTCTTTCCGTTATTACAGGTTTTCATATTGTTGAGCACCTTCCCTTCGAGATTCTGGTTAAACTTATTGATGAGTCATTAAGGGTATTAAAAACAAAGGGAATGGTAATATTCGAAACACCGAACCCGGAAAACCTCATGGTTGGTGCTTATAGCTTTTATACCGACCCAACACACCGTAACCCACTACCACCTGATACCTTGAAGTTTGTTGCAGAGGCACGAGGATTTACCAATGTTAAGATTTTAAGACTTCACAGGAGAAATGAACAAACCTCCGCTGTCAGCGATCCACTTCACGAGCTTATGGAGCGTATGAATATGGAACAGGATTATGCGCTCATCGGATACAAAGGATGAAAATAGCTGTAATCGCTGCAGCTTCCAAGACTGGAGAAAAAGGCGGCGCTGAACGTTTTTATGAAGGCCTGGTTAATGCGTTAAATTCAACCGGGATTAATACGGACATAATTAGCTTGGTAAGCGATGAATCAAGTTTTGATACAATTAAAGAGACACTTCTAAATTTCTACGACTTGAATTTATCAGCTTACGACGGAGTAATCTCTACAAAAGTACCATCATATTTTGTTAAACATAAAAATCATGTTTGTTATTTAGTCCACACAATGCGCTTTTTTTATGATATCTTTGACAAAGAATTTCCATATCCAACCACTGAATTATCAGAGCAAAGAAAATTTATAACTACACTGGATACAGCCGTGTTGTCATTTCCACATGTAAAAAAAATATATACTATCGGTAATACTGTTTCGAACAGATTACTGCATTATAATAACTTGAGAAGTGAAGTCCTTTATCCAGCGTTAGCTTATGATAGCTTTAAAACAGGAGAATATAAAAACTATCTTTTTATGCCGGGTCGATTGCATAGATGGAAACGAGTGGATTTGCTTATAAAAGCAATGAAATATGTTCAGCGTCCCATAATGCTAAAAATAGCGGGTACCGGTGAGGATGAAGAAAGGCTTCACGAGATAGCAAATAAAGATAAAAGAATAGAATTTTTAGGGAGGGTAAGCGATGATGAGTTAACAAATTTGTATGCTGATACATTAGGAGTACCGTTTGTACCATTAAACGAGGACTTCGGCTATATAACCCTTGAAGCCTTTAAAAGTAAAAAACCGGTTATAACTTGCGCAGACTCCGGAGAACCAACATTTTTTGTTAAAGATAATTTTAATGGTTTTGTTTGTAACCCCGATCCTAAGGAGATAGCCAAAAAAATTGAATTCTTATATGATAATCGGGATAAAGCTAAAGAAATGGGCGAACGGGGATACCATTCGATCTCGCATATTACCTGGGGCAATGTTGCGAAGATCTTATTAAATGCATTAGGAATGATGGGGATAAATTAGTTATGAATGAACATTATAATGTTACTGTGCTTGATATGCAGCCGATAGATCCTCCGACCGGCGGAGGGAGGATAAGATTGCTGGGGTTGTATCATAATCTTGGCGATAACCTTTCAACCACTTATGTCGGGACATACGATTGGGAGGGGGAAAAATATAGGGATCATTATCTGAGCCAAACATTGAGAGAAATAAATGTTCCCTTAAGCAATGCTCATTTTGATGAAGTTAAAAAACTGCAAGATAGGATCGCCGGTAAAACAATAATTGATGTTACCTTTCCCCAATTTGCCCATTTGTCGCAAGATTACATAAAGGCAGCTACAGAATGGTCATTAAAAAGCGATATAGTTATATTTTCACATCCGTGGATTTATCCCCTTATCAAAGATAAACTCGACAAAGATAAACAGCTTATTGTTTATGATTCACAAAATGTAGAAGGATATTTGAGATATAACCTGTTGGGTGGAGGAGAGACAGAAACGAACATAGTAAAAGACGTGATAAAAGTAGAATATGAATTGTGTCATTTCGCAGATGTCGTACTTACGTGCTCACACGAAGACAGAGAACTATTTAATAGACTCTATAATGTGCCTTTTAAAAAGATGAAGGTAATTCCAAATGGTGTATTTACAGATAAAATCAAACCTGTAGAAAGCGCACAAAAAAAAACTATAAAACAAAAACTTGGACTTCCGCAAAAAATGACTGCAATCTTTGTTGCCAGCAACTATCCACCAAATGTTGAAGCCGCAAATTATATTTTGACTGTATTGTCCCCGAATCTTCCGGATGTATCTTTTCTTATTGCAGGGGGGGTTGGGGAAGCATTAAAAAGCAATCAGCAAAATGTAATAATCACCGGGAGATTAACAGAGGAAGAAAAGATCAAATACCTCTCTGCCGCTGACATGGCAATTAACCCCATGTTCAGCGGCTCAGGAACGAACATCAAGATGTTCGATTTTATGGCAGCAGGGCTGCCTATTGTTTCTACGCCAGCAGGAGCAAGAGGTATAGAAGATACAACTTTTTATTCTATAAAGCTCTGCAATTCGGATAAGTTTGCTGCAAACATTTCATTAATTTTGAATGATGCGAAGCTAATAAAACTTATGTCACAAGCTTCAAGACAATTAGTAGAAGAGAAATATTCCTTTGAAAGGATCTCAAAAGCTTTAGGGACAATGCTATATAGATATAGGAGCAAACCAATAACCCCAAAGCCTTTTTTTTCGATAATAGTACCATCTTATAATAGGCATAACCTTCTTGATAAATTAATGAATGCTCTATCCTTGCAGGATTATAAGGATTTCGAAGTCATTGTCGTAGATCAGAGTGATACTGTAGGGGTCAATAAATATCATGCTCTTGATCTCCTTTATATTCATACGGATACAAAGGGGGCTGTGAAAGCAAGGAATACGGCTTCGTTATATGCAAGAGGTAGATTTTTAGCTTTTACCGATGACGATTGTATTCCGGAAAAAAACTGGTTAAAGGAGGCATACCGCATATTCAATAGCAATGACATTATAGGAATAGAAGGATTGGTTAAATCTGATAAATTAAACGACCCTGTTTATAGGCCTGTAACGAATGAGGGTTTTGGGGGTATTGGCTTTATGACTGCTAACCTGTTTTTGAAAACTGAAATATTCAATAGGATAAATGGATTTGATGAACGATTTGATAATCCGCATTTCAGAGAGGATACGGATCTTGGGTGGAGGGCGGTAAAATACGGTAAAATACCTTTTAGCGATAAGGTACAGGTGTTTCATCCACCGCATCTTCGTGCGATAGAAAGAGAGTCACAGAAGGAACGGAATAAATTTTTTGAAAAGGATGCTCTTTTACTCAAAAAACACCCAATCAATTATCTGAAATTATTTCTATCAGAAAACCACTGGAAAAATACGGATGGTTTTTGGGAAAACTTATTAAAAGGAGCACAGAAGTACAATGTAGATATCTCTCAATATGAAATATATAATTACTACCGGGATTACATGCATGCAGAGGATCCCGTCGTCAAAATGTTTCAGGGGATTACCTATGAAAATAAAAACTATTTTCCTCAATCAACACTTACGGTAACATCCCGTACAAGAACTGAGGCGATAAAACTTCTGGATAAAGTAAAAAATAATATATCCGATCAGCCCGATGATGTTAAAAGCTATTTTGAGACCTCAATTGATCGTTATACTTTTACACTCCAATTAGTTCTTGGACATACGGAGAAAGAGATAAAAAAGGTATTAGAATTAGGTTGTTCCCCTGGACATCTTGGGATGGCTTTAGATGCAATGGGCTTAGATGTTTATGGTATTGACTTGAACAAAGAGTATCTTTACAAGTATCCTAAATCTATTATTGAAAAGCTGCACATAAAACAGTGTAATTTTGAGAATGATGTAATCCCTTACCATGACAATGAATTTGATTGTGTCATTTTTACAGAAGTACTTGAGCACATTGCAATTAAACATCCCGTTAAGATATTAGAGGAAATAAAGAGATTATTGTCTCCCGGCGGGATTCTCATCTTATCTACACCGAATGTATCATCCATCGGTAATGTTTTTGCATTGATGCGCGGCGATAATGTATTCTGGGATCCAAAGATATTTTATGGGAGTACGGATAGGCATAACCGAGAATATACTCCGAAAGAAGTATTTTCACTGTTACAGGATGCCGGCTTTCAGAATATAAAAATAGGATATATAAATACCCCATCAAACTGGAACACTAAATCAGCCGGTCTAACGATGCAGTTTCTTGCACAAATTGATAATAAACAGGCAAACGAGCCGTTTTTTAAGAATACAATATTTATAAAGGCAGAGAAACGTTAAACTAGATGCATACACCCATCTTAAAACGTCGCATTCAACTCCCAAAAGAATGAAAAAACTCATTGTTCTTTCACCCTATTTCCCCTATCCCCTCGATGAAGGCGGACACATAAGGACGTTCAACATAATACAGGCACTGAGTAAAGAGTTTGAAATCCATCTTTGTTCTTTTCTTGTTGAACAGCGAGCCATAGAAACATCAGAGCTTATGAACTACTGCAAAGATTACTCTACCATAAACGTCCCCACACATAAAAAAGATATACTGCACAGGTTGATGCGGAACGGCAGGAGAATTCTTTTATTAAAAAACCCTTCTGCAGACACCTTCTTTTTTAAAGAAGCAAAACGAGGTTTATCAGATTACATAAACACAATTAAGCCCGACATAGCTATTATCGAACATTCATGGCTTGCAGGCTATGCTGCAATGTTAAAGGCAGCAGGCATAAAAATTATTCTTGATGCCCATAATGTGGAGTCAGACCTCTGGAAACAATTTTATCAGAATAGTGCTATGAAGGAAAAGATCCCATACTATTTCTTCTGGAAGTCTATGGTCTTGAATGAAAAAAGATTTATGCGGTCTTTTGGTTTGATAATCTCAACATCCGGACTGGATGTTGAAAAGATAAAAAATATAGCACCACAGGTACCGAAGGAGGTTATCCCGAACGGTATAGATCTGGACAGGTATAGAGCGAATGAGCCGGAAGAGCAGAACTCTATCGGTTTTATCGGGCTTATGAGATATCCGCCAAATGTGCAAGCTGTTCTTTATTTCTTAAAGATAATCTTCCCTTTGGTGAAACAAGCTATACCTGATGTGAAGTTTTTTATCGCAGGGAAAGATCCTTCCGAGGAAATCCTGAAATTATCGGATAACAAAAATGTCTTTGTAACAGGATATGTCCCTGACGCCATAAGGTTCATGTCAAAATGCTCTATCATGATAACCCCGCTGCTTCAGGGGAGCGGAACACGGACAAAAATCCTTGAAGCCATGTCACTAAAAAAGCCCGTAGTCTCAACTTCTAAAGGAGCTGAAGGTCTTATGGTGGAAAACGGCAAGGACATTAGTATAGAAGATAATCCCGAAGCCTTTGCAAAAGCGGTTATCTCTCTCTTAAAAAACAGAGAACTGAGAAAGTCCAGGGGTGAAGAGGCATATAAGACCGTCGTATCAAATTATTCATGGGCTTCAATAGGAAATAAGTTAATCTCGGTTATAAAAGAGGTTACGTGATGACTATTACTAACAAGAAAAAAGATATCTTAAATGGGTTTTGTAATTATAGTGGTAAAATAAATATTATATTTCAGTCCAATATTGTTATAGCAATAATTATTTGTAGTTTAATATGTTTATATATCATTTTATCCCTTTTACCACTTTTACATAGTGGTTATTATTCTGACGATATGGTGAATTCCTCTTTAAGGGGGCAAATCGCATTAGATAAAATGTCATACTTTAACTATACCATTAATTTTATAGATTACATGGCAAAAGCTTATGGTAGGTTTGTACCCGTTTCTATATTTACCCTTACGCTAATTTTTTATTATTTTCATAATATATTCTTGTACAAAGCAATCATCTTATTACTCATAATTATTAATACTTTATTGTTCGGTCTTTTTACAAAAAAAATCTTTAAAGATAGCTACGTCTCATATTTGTTTATGCTTGGGATACCCCTGTTTTTTCAATTTAGACTCTACCATGATCCTATCCTGTCCTTCGCAGGCCAGTTACAATTCTTTTTTTGTTATTTGTTCGGCTCACTCATTTTCTTACAATATTATTTGGAGACCGATAATAAAACAACATTAATTGCAAGTCTCGTATTATTTAATGTTTCATTATATTCATACGAAATAAGTGCACCTTTAACTTTATTATATTTTATTATAATCTATGAAGAGAAAAGAAATTTAGCGTAAGGGTAAATA
>JAMCPX010000013.1 GCA_023382265.1 Deltaproteobacteria bacterium
ATGAAGGTGTTATGGTATAAGTAATGAAAAGCCAGCGTCGCTCCGCTCCGATAGGGGTGCCCGTTTTGATTGAAACAGGCGACCGATTTGGAGTGAAACAAGTGCCCGTTTTGAGTGAAATATGCAAGTAACTTCTCAACTAACAAATTCTGCAAAAACAGTATCTTTTCACATTTCAAGGGCTGACCCTGTTGCTTTCCTTTAGTCTTCCTAATTCTTTTCACCCACCGCACACCAATAAGGGGGCTTATCACTAAATTTTATATTTTTCAGACCTGCATCCTCCATCATCTTCAATATCTGAACTTTTGTGAATCTCTTTTCCAATTTTGTTCCAAATCGATCTAATGCATCTGTTCGCATTGTGTAAAAATTTCGATTCCTATAAAAGGATAAGGGTATTGTATCAACTTGTAAACCCATTAATTCTCCCAGTTTTGCAAACCTTGCAAGGGGCAGGTAAATGAGGAGGGCTATGAGCTGAGAAACAACATACTTTAAAGGGAAAGGCATCCGGGAGATTATCAGACGGCATACATCGCTCAGCCTCCACAGCGTCCTGTACCATAGAGGCCTGTTGTCAAACGCATAGTACAGATACAGCAAAAAGGGGGCCCCACCCTTCAACTTCGATACGCAGGCCTTTATGCCTGCTGCCGTATCCGGGACATGGTGCAGCACCCCGATGGAGTATCCGAAATCCGCCGTGCCATCGGCCAGTGGTATCTGATCAACACCCGCCCAGTGAAACCTGCAGTTGGGAGAGCCTTTTAAATTCTTTCCCGCTACTCGCAAAGCTTCTTCACTGGGATCTATACAGTACAAACTACCCACTTTAGGGGCCACAAACTTCGCCCACCTGCCGCTGCCGCAGCCCAGATCAAAACCAACGCTGTTTTTAGGTAACTTATCCCAAGGAAAAATAGTAAAATATGCTGAAAACATATCATACAATTCCTTGTCATTAAGCTGGCTTTGATCAAACCTGCTCCATTCCTTCCCGAATCCATGAACTACCTTCTCATCTATATTGTTGTTCGTTTTCATGATTATTTAAAATGCAGGGTTTACAATTCCTCAACTCTTCATTTCAGCTCTTCACAACCTTCCTTAAAATCTCCACATACTTCGGTGCCCAGACCTTTACCCCGTTAGAGAAAGCCAGCGACTTTAATTGATGGTCATTACCGTTCGAAACTAACGGTGTTTTGAAATCACCATCATCGCAAGTCATTATAGAACTTTGTTCTCTAACGGGGTTTACAGAATATTTTTCTTCAACTGTCCTCCACACTATCCTTGCAATATTTTTTACTTAACTCGGCATTTTCAATTAGTAAAAGCAATCTCTCGCCCCATTCCTTCTCGTTCTTTCTTTGCAAGAAACTCATTTACCTTATTCTGTATAATCTTTGCATTCATATCAGCACGAGATACCACACATGGTATAGACAATATTTTGACTCATCATTGCTTGCGGCATTCATAAAAAATTTTCTATGTCTTTCATGGTGTTGAACGAAACCAAATCCATTTCAGTGGCTATTGGTAAACCCTGAACCCGATAACCACGTTCTATCATGTGTCGAATCACATATAAAAATCCATGCTCATCGGTGGTCTTTCCCCATTTGCCCGGTAGTTCTTCTTGTAGAAGTTCCCATATTGGTTGCTTGCGAAAAATAAACAAGCCAATGTCTCTCTCTCCATGCTGGGGAACTTTAATACCAGCCTCTCGTGTCTCGATCACGCCGGTTATACTACCCTGCGTATCTCGCTCAACTACTGTATAAGCAGTATCAACATAACGGGTTACAAATGTAAAATCATTTCCTTGCCTATAATGCGAGTTTACCATGGCAGTCACTGTATTCAATTGTATAAATGGAATATCCCCCCAAATAAGTAAAACGTGCTCTGTCTCAGGAAAGGCCGGAGACTCTTTGAAACGCAGCACAGCATCTCCCATACCACGAGGTTCTTGTTGGATTACCAGATACGCTGTAAGGCCATATTGAGCAACGCAAGAAATCACTTGATCGTAGCCAGTGGGACTGACAATAACCGTGGGGCATGTGTCCCATGCGCTCATCAATTCGTGGATACGCACCAGAATTGGCTTACCCTGTATTGAAAACAGTGTCTTTGGATAGGGTAAACCAGCACGTACCCCTTTACCAGCGGCTGCAATTAGTACATGAAGATTAGCCATCAAAATCCTTCCCTACCTGTCCACGCAAACCACGTAATATTGCACGATAAAAAGTAATAGCATTTCTTCCGGCTACATAAGACAAAGCTCCCCACAATCCATTACGGGAAGTTAAGCGGCCAAGAGCAGCTACAATTGTCAGGATATTACGCAAGAGGACAAAATTAAAATAGCGTTTATTCAATATCAGTGTATTTTTTACGTAGTAGTAGAGCTTTGCAGGTGTAAAAGGCCGAATACTCACATCAGGATGAAAATGATGTGCAGATAAAACTGAATAAACCGGACCAAACTTTCTCAGACGAAAAAAGTAATCGACTTCGTCTCCTGAAAGGAAAAGATCACGATTAATATTACCAATTTGACGTACCGCCTCTATAGATACCAATGCACCATTGAACAAATGGGCAAACGGATACATGCCGCCATTAGTAATCCTCGAAAGTCCTTTTAGAGTGGGAACCTTACGCGGAAAGGTAAAAACAACAGGGAGGTCATTTTTATCAAGCACAGAAAAAGGGAATACAAAATGCGTTGGCTTATCCTCGCGTAAAACAACAGAAGATACACAGGATATGCTAGGATGTAATGCCTGCTCTAAAAGATTAAGTGCTTCTGGGTCAGGATAACCGTCATCATCCATCAACCAAATGGCATCAAAACCTTCTTCCAGTGCGTATTCGATCCCCCTATACCAACCTCCCGCAGAACCCACGTTGTCCTGTGTAATGTAATGCACTCCACGCTGACGTAACACCTCCTCGGTGTTATCAGTGCTTCCGTTATTGATCACAAGAATATGATCAGGCTTGCGAGATTGTTTTTGCAGATAATCAATACATCTTATCAAGAGTTCATTGCGGTTATGGGTTACAACAACGGCAAGGATCTTATACTTGGACAACATTATCTCCATTTTTAGACTTACGATATAGCGCAATCAAAGATGAGCCCTTATTGGTTATTAAGAGCAAGGAATTAATAATATTTTTCATATAAAAAAAGAATTTGCTTTGATTGACTTTTATCTGTGCTATTGCTGCAGCTTTTTCTGGATCATTGTTTAATAGTTTTAGACTGTATTTCTTCTTATTTAAGTACTGTACAATCCTAAAAAAAGATATATTTTCCGTACGAATAAATATTTTTTCATAACCACAGGTTCTCAAAAATTGATCTAAAGTTTTTGGATTCCAAAGTATTAAATGTTCTGGATAACAAATCATACCCCATTGTGGCCCCATAATTAAACGATCGATGCTAAAATAATTTGGCGTTGTGATATAAAGATATCCATTTTTCTTAAGCAAATCCGATATATTATTAATAATATCTCGTGGATTATTAACGTGTTCAATAACTTCTGTAAGAATGACAAGATCAAACTTATCAGATAAATTGGATTCCATCTGCGGCATCAGACCACCGGAAAGCATCTTTATGCCTTTACTTCGGCAAACATCTTCTGCACTTTTATTAAATTCAGTCACATATACTTCACAGCCAATTTTCTTAAACATAGTTAAAAAAGCTCCATTACCACAACCTATATCAAGCACCCGTTTAGCTTTGGAGACCTTTCCCAAATTATCAGCGATCAATCGTAGCTTTTTCAAGGTTAGCTCGGTCTTTATATTATTATCTCGTATATACGCATTATAAATTTTATCCAATTCTGCTCGCGTAGGTTTACGGTTTGAAAAGACTAGTTTGCATTGTTTACATCTAACCAGATGATCTTTCTCATAACCTTTCAAAACTTTTAATTGGTCAGATTCACAAACTGGACAAGTATTATGGTTGTTTTCAATATCTTTTTTATGATTCATATAATATCTCTTATAGTGCCAAAACGAAATGGTAAACGAACATCAACTATTGTAATCCCTGCATATGATGCGGCTTCAATTCCGGCATCAGAATCTTCAAAAACTATCGCTTCTTTCGCACTGACTCCCGTGATTTTTAGTATCATGAGATACCCTTCTGGATCGGGTTTTGCATGTGTAACATCATCAGAGCACAGCATCGGAACAAACCATCCAGTATAACCTAACTTATCTAAAGCAATGTTGATTGTATCACGAGAACCAGACGAATACATCGCTAAACGATAACGCGGTTTTGCCCACTGCAAAAATTCATCAACCCCCGGCAGAGGTTTAAGTTCATTCTTTATTAAGATACGCGCATATTGTTGTTTGGCAGTTACGAGAGTATCTATCTCATTGGGTGAAAGGTTTCTACCATTAGCAATGAGACATTGTTTTATTGCATCTTTAGTTTTCATACCGGCAATAGACTGATAATCAACTTTGATGTTATAAGGCGCAAGCACCTTTAAGAATGCTCGTGCGTGTAAGGGACTTGTATCTGCCAGAGTGCCATCAAAATCAAAAATGAGGAGTTTTTTTTGTTCTAATAATTCAACAAGTGATTTCGAATCAAGCATCCTTCTACCTCAGGTTAGGAGCGTGGCTTCTTCGTATAAATTCATGATCGTTTGTACGACTTTGTTACCATCATGCTTACCCGGTTGTTCTTTCGATTCAAACATATCAACTACACGAGGAATAGGAATCTCTTTAAATGCAGGTTCATCAAATTCAACATATGTTTCATCTGCTTTAAGATGACTTTGATTAATGAGGGTAACATTAAATAAATCTGATATCTTATATTGTCTTTTATTAGCCAAACTCAAATAGTGGTAAGCACCGAGAAGGTATTCTGATGCCTTATAATTAGGCGTCTCATAGTCAGCACCGATGTTGGTTATAAAAACCTTAAACGCCGCCTTATTATCTGCAATGGACTCCGCCAAGCCTGTAGAAAAATATGTCGGATAGAGAGATGAATGCTGGGTTCCGGATGAATAAATAATGATGTCAGCATTCTGGAGAGCATGTTTCACGCTTTCTGACACCTCTACAAAACAGTGGTTTTTCTCAAGAAAATATCGCTTTTCTTCGATACTCAATGCCTGAAAATGCGAAGGATCGAGGATGCTATCCAACAAGTAAATGCGCTCAATTCGTACGTTGGAACGCAATTCGACGATTTCCGCCTCGCTGTAAAGCATTTCGCCATTTTCTCTGAGAGCCACCAGTTTTTTATCCTCGATGCTGGTAGGTAGTACTGTGCCCTTTAGTTTGAAGAGTCGATCGATATACCGTGTCGCGGTATCGATATTACGATTGAAGGTAAGGAATGCACCTGCGTAGATGCAGTTCATAATGGAACAATCAGAAAAATTGAATTTTGTCCCCGAGGCTTTTTCTACAACAGATAGTCCATCCAGGAATTCACGTAAAAAGTGTTGTAAGGCATTGCGGACCTTTTTATTCTGAAATTGCAGCCCAACCAATGCCTGTGCTGTACCCTTCACAAAGGCACGAAGATCGTTCATTATCTTTTCTCTGTCACTTGCGACCGGATATCTGTATCTGAATAAGTTTAAATACACCGCGTAATCGGGATCGTTTTCAGGGAGCATAAGTTCTTGTACTTTACGGATGTCCGAAGGCCCAAGCATACCAAAAAATCGCCGGATTTCACCGGTAGATTTACCATCATCATATGCGTTTACAACTGATGTCACATTCAGACTCTGCTGATGCAATAAAGAAGGTATGAGGGTTGCCGCCCCCCTGCCTCCATTAAGTACCACGACATTTAACATACAGATAACTTTCCCTCTCTTTTAGTTAATAATTAAACTTATTCATATATTGCTTTTTTAGCTATATATCATCACATAAGAAAAGTCTATTTTACTGCAACGCATCAGCGTCATCCCTCCTTGGCAAACAGGCACGGAATGAGGAATGCTTTTCCCACCTATTGTAGAATTGTGCTTTATTGTACCCCGCTCAACTCAAAAACTCCTTGACATCCTGTTTTAACATACTTATAATGTTCGTATGATTACGTATCCTCCAAAAGAAGTAGTAGAAACGTTCGGTGAGCATGCTGCACAAGGTCTTGAAAAATGGCTTGGTGAGGTGATGAAAGACACAGCGACCAATCAGGCTGTGGCAGTGCTTTCCAAGCGGATCGAACATATAGAGGGCTCTGTCGATGAGATTAAAATGGATATGAAAGATATGAGATCAGAGATGAATGAGCGGTTCGACAAGATGAACGAGCGGTTTGATAGGATGAATGAGCGGTTCGACAAGATGAACGAGCGGTTCGACACCATGTATCACCAGACCTTCACGCTCATCAAATGGACCGTGGGCCTGCTCGGCTTCTTCGGCACCGTGATCAGCACTCTGATCTTCGTAGGGCAGTTTATAAGACATTAAGAGTTCTGGAGTTTAGGACTCCCTAACTCTTAAACTCCTCGGCCTACAGCCTCTCATAAATCCCTTTATACCTTTGGACGCCAACCTCGACGCTCATCGTATCTTTTACCACCTTGTATGCCCTTTGCTTGAAATCCGGGTCATTGACAAGCCCCATTGCCTGCTCGAATGCCCGCTTATACTCATCGTCATCAAAGGCATATACGATGGCCCCGGTATCGCTTTGCCCGAGGATGTCTTCCACGTCCCCTACCCCGGCATTGGCAATGACTGGCAAGCCGCAGGCGAGGTACTCTGCGAGCTTCGTCGGGGACGACGATTGCTTGGAGAATGCGGGCTTTATGAAAGACAGGCCTATGTCCGATACCCATAGATACTCATGTACCTCGTTGGGGCTTACCGACTTGATCATATAGTCTGTATCGTTTATTCCATACCTTTTGAGTACGTCTTTTGCATACTTATGCTCGTTCCTGTTCAGTATCAAGAAAAAGGCCCGCCTATCGGAATCTTTCGCTGCTTTGAAGAACTCGGCCATCTGCTCGAACAGGTACCATGTCCCGAGCGAGCCGGAATAGACGATCACAAGCCTGTCCGACAGGCCAAATACCATTCTCATATTATCCCCATACGGTATATTTATTTCAGGAAATCTGTTGGTGTCGACACAGGTAGGGATAACGGTGATCGGTGCGGTGATATAGGTGAATACCCTGAGATAGGGTTTGATCCTCTCCGTCAACACCACAATCTCGTCCGCATTTTTAAGCATCTCCCTCTCAGCCAATTTTGTCAGCTTATAGCCGATGCTCCTGTAAGTCCATTGCCCTGCGTCCACCTTTTCCTCCGCCATCATGCCACGTATATCAAAAATGAATTTCGTTTTAAGTATCTTTTTTAAGACCAGCCCCATCATGCCCGGCACATGACCGCGGGCATGGACGATACCGTAGGGTTCTCGTAGAAAGAAAAACAATGCCTTGGCAATGCCATGAATAATATCATAGAGAGATGAGAAGAATCTCGGATACTTGTGGTACTTTAAGGCTATCCACTTGATATTCGTCTGAGCAAGTTTTGCCTTTACGATATCCTGTTCTTTGGTAAAGTGCCTCTCATAACGATGCTCGAAAGACAATACGGTAATAGCATGGCCTTCTCTCGACAACCCGACCAGGTAGGGGATCACCTGCGACTGCCCCAGCGGCTGGCAGAGACCGTTGTAGGTGAGGTATAGCACTTTATTATGGCTTGTTCCAATATCCATAGAGCACATCGGTTTCATTAAATTACTTTTTGACATAGGTCAAGAAACTATTTATTGACTAATCGAAGAATTATC
>JAMCPX010000014.1 GCA_023382265.1 Deltaproteobacteria bacterium
GAACCAAACACAACCTCAGGTGCAAGGGCCATCAATAGAAGGGTTAATATACAGTTTACAATAGAATAACGGAACTTTGCTGTTCCGTATAACATGGATATCGTGTTTGAAAAATGGAGAACACTGTCAAGATTCAAGCCTCTTTAAACCCAAAAATTGCGATGGGAAAGTCCAGCAGCAGATCTTGAAAATCTTATCCTGGTATGCAGCCTCTAATGGCAGCCGGCATTAAAAACCAAGACCTTATAAAAAACGGAGAGGGTGGGATTCGAACCCACGTTCGCCTTCCGACGAAAACCGCTTAGCAGGCGGTTGCCTTAAGCCACTCGGCCACCTCTCCACGATGATTATTTATGTTTTAACGAAGGTATAACTGTAATACCATTCATGTATCGATGCAAGACCTCCGGAATTATTATACTCCCGTCTTCCTGCTGGTAATTCTCCAAGATAGCCACTACAGTTCTTCCAATGGCAAGACCGGACGCATTTAGGGTATGGACATACCTCGGTTTCTCACTCCTTGCAGGTCTATATTTTATATTTGCCCTTCTTGCCTGAAAATCTTCGAAATTACTGCATGATGATATTTCCAGATATTCATGCTGCCCCGGCAGCCATACCTCTATATCATAAGTTTTAGCTGATGAAAAACCAATGTCACCTGTACAAAGATTTACAACCCTGTAATGCAGACCAAGCCTCTTCAATGGTTCTTCCGCATCAATTAAAAGCGCTTCATGCTCATCATAAGATGTTTCCGGCTCGACAATTTTCACAAGTTCAACTTTGTTAAACTGATGCTGTCTGATTAATCCTTTAGTATCCTTTCCATAAGAGCCTGCTTCTCTTCTAAAGCATGGTGAATATGCTGTGTAATATTTAGGCAGAGATGCCTTATCAAGGATTTCATTTGCATGAATATTTGTGACAGGGACTTCAGCAGTAGGTATAAGATATAACTCTTCATCCTGTATCTTAAAAAGATCATCTTTGAATTTCGGTAACTGTCCCGTACCTCTCATACTTGTTTCATTAACCATGAAAGGGACATAAACCTCCGTGTATTTTTGCTCATAGATGTGCATATCAAGAAAAAAATTCATAATCGCCCTTTCAAGGATTGCACCATGACCAAAAGAGATAGAGAAGCCTGATGCAGTTATCTTGGCGCCTCTTTGAAAATCAAGTATACCGAGTTTAATTCCGAGTTCATTGTGTGTGTATGGCGTAAAATCAAATGACCTCTTTTCACCCCACGATTTGACAACCTGATTATCTTCGCTCGTCCTTCCGTAAACAACGGATGAATGCGGAATATTGGGGAGCATTAACAAAAATCTATTAATTTCTATCTCAAGCCCGTTTATGATATTGTCGATTTGTTCAGTCTCTGCACCTATGGATTTTACTTCTTCTAACAATACCTGATTATCTTCGCCTCTTGCCTTTTTTGTACCTATATCTTTTGAAATAATGTTTTTTTTATGTCTTAATTCTTCAACTCGTTTGAGAAGCTCAAGCCTTTTATTGTCCATATCATAGAAAGACTTTAAGGGAATATTCATGGCCCTTTTAGCGATTGCATCTTCTACAATTTTTCTGTTTTCTCTTAAAAATTTTATATCAAGCATGGATTTTGCTTTAACATCAGTCTTTTGGCTCGTCAACATATAATCTTTCAACGTAAAAATAACGAACGCATTATTTACTTGCTTGTTTTAATGTCTCTGCTAAAGAAATACAAAGAAAGTTATTGACATAAAAACGATGCTGGGTAGTATTCTCATAATTATTAGATTAAATTTATGATGAAAAATAAAAAAATCTTAAGATTGTTTTTATTAGTTTTTACCGTTATATTTAGTCTTTCGCCATACAACGGTTATACAGCTACAATAAAAGCCAAAACGATCACCACAGCACTTATAAATATTAACATCGCCAGTGAAGTACAGGGGTATTCTTTAAGACATCTTACAAGATATGATAATAATGATAAAGAATACGCTATATGCGACGATCCTGACTCAAAAAATGATGCGCACGCATTTATTTGCACTACAAACACTGCAGCTCATTTAGAGCAATACCTTAAAATCGGCAAAATAAGATATGTTTATATATGTGGATATCAGTTTATCCTGCAGGTTATGAGTGAGATCCTCACATGTTAGGATATGTTTATAGCGATTATTCTTTGGTGCAATCTACGGCTGCATCTTTTCACTTTCTCTCTAAATTCTATCAATCTTGTCTTTTTAATAAAACCGCTTCACATCTCGATTTTCCCGACAAACTATCTTTTAAAATTAAATGTTCAAAAGGAGCATATCATGAAAATCTATACTCTCCACACTAACCGTGACGAGATAAAGCTCAGTCTAAAATCTGCACTGCACATTTTTAATTCCATCTGCCCTTTCAGATCATGGAGAAGGTATGAACACTCCGTAAGGGTAGGGTTGTATGCGGCATCAATTGGTAGAGGATTGAAACTAAATGAAAAACAGATAATACAATTACAGATAGCAGGCATATTTCATGATATAGGTTTTATAGGTATAAATGATACGATTCTCGAAAAAAAAACGCCCCTGTCACAGGATGAAATTTTATCTATAAAAAAGCACCCATACACTGCAATAAAGATTTTAGACTACATGAAACTGTCCGATTACATTATAAAAGGTGTTTTACAACATCATGAATGTTATAATGGCAAAGGGTATCCCTCAGGGTTAAAGGGCGACCAGATCAGTTTACAGGGCAGAATACTCTTTTTAGCCGAGGTATTTGATGCCATGACAAATAACGCCCCATATCGCAAAGCAGAACCCATTGACTCTGTAATCGATTTTATAAAACGGATGAAAGGCAGCATATTTGATCCTACAATTGTAGATGTTACCTTAGGACTGGAGGAATTTTCCAGCATTTACTCATGCAAAGATTCCATCCCAGAATACCCTATCTATAAAAATATAATACAGGATTTGAATAGATAACGGCTTAACCAAAAATTGCAATAGGGGTGCGGATGCGGGTTTTAAAACCGCGATCCACTTGAGATGCTTAAAGTTTTTCTTCTCGATCATCATTAAAAATCCTTGTTACAAATTTTTACAATCTGTGATAAGATTTAAATCTATATGAATAATAAATGTATTTTAATGATGTGCGTTTTGCTATCACCGGTTATTTGGATACGACAACTTCATGCAGCCAGCACAAAGTCTGCTATTGTAGATAGTATAGCCGTACATATAGAAGGGGTTGGTGTTATAACTCGTATGGAGCTTGTTCAATACGCTGCTTTAAGTTCTGTCATTGATTATGGATACGATAATAGTATTAAAAAACTCAAAGAAAAACAATTTATAAAAACTTATGAAAATAAGCTTATCGATAGATTGCTCATGTTGAAAGATGCACAACTCTTGTCTATAAAAAACCCCGGACAAACGGAAGTTAATAATATGATACAGGATTTGAAATCAATGTTTCCGGGAGAAAAATACTACAATGAGTTTTTAAAACATTATGCGATTACAGATGCCGGCCTAAAAAAATACATGAGCGATGAATTGATTTTAAAACAATATATTCATGATGAAATAAGTGTGCTGGTTAACGTAAACGATACTGATATTCGAGACTATTATAAAAACCATATAACAAGTTTTAAAGGTGTGAGTAAAGAAGATGCTTATAAAAGTATAAAACAGATACTCCACCATAAAGCTTATGAAAAAGTTTTAAAATCATGGATAAAAACACTTAAGCAGCATAGAGAAATCATAATACTTTATTGATGCGAATATTAATACTCTCAAAGAGATTATCCATTTATTCAACTAAAAGACTTGCTCAGGCCGCAAGGTCACACGGGCATTCTGTGAGAGTTATTGATCCTTTAAAACTCAACATAGCCATAGTTAATGGGAAAAAGATTGTTAAGTATAAAGGTAAGGATGTAAAAAAGCCCGACATCATTATCCCAAGAATATCCGGAAATGTTAATAGTTTTAGTCTGGCGGCAGTAAAACAGTATGAACAGACCAATACAGTGATTCTAAACAATCCTTTTCCTATATCCATTGCAAGGGATAAATTTATGAGTATTCAATATTTACTGGCAAATGGTGTAGACGTTCCTGCAACTGCAATGATAAGAAACCCGGAAGATATTGATTCAGCTTTAAGCATGGTAGGAGGCCCACCAGTAATCCTGAAGCTTATTGAGGGTCTTCAAGGCATAGGGGTTATACTTGCTGAATCAAGAGATTCTATAGAATCGACAATCAATGCGTTTTTCAGCCTTGGCCAGAACATTATACTACAGCAATTCATTTCAGAATCAAAAGGAAGGGATATAAGGATATTTGTAGTTGGAGGAAATGTGGTGGGTGCAATAAAAAGGATTGCAAAATCTGGAGAGTTTAGAACCAATATACATCGCGGTGCAAATGCAGAATCTATAATACTCCCAGATTCATATAAAGAAATAGCACTTAAAGCTGCATCCACCATAGGACTGGATATCGCAGGTGTCGATATTATCGAAAGTTCCTCAGGTCCCAAAGTCCTTGAGGTAAATCCATCCCCTGGTTTTGAGGCAATCGAAAAAATAACAAAAAGCGATATAGCATTGGAAATCATTAAATATGCAGAGAGTAAATCAAAACTTTAGATTGTAAAACTTTTTACAAACATGTTATTTTTATATGTACATTTTGGATTTACATTAAGTTTATAGGAGGCTTCGATGTTAGAGATAACCGTTATTTCGCTGGTCCTTATTGTGGCAGCAGTCATAATGTTGGTTTTCATATTATTCCGAAACCATGATAGCAGATTTTTAAGGCTTGAATCACTTATTGAAACCATAACAAAAAATCAAGATAAGACTGAATACTCTATCAGAGACGAAATATTGAAAAACAGGGAAGAGGGAAATCTTAATGCAAAACAGCAAAGAGAGGAGGCGAATACCTCTTTAAGACTATTCAATGACTCCATTCTCAAGAACATGTCCGAAATTGCCACATTACAAAAAAATCAGCTTGATATATTTGCGGCCCAATTATCCAATCTAACTCAGTCAAATGAGCAAAAACTTGAAAAGATGAGAGCAACTATTGAAGAAAGGATAAAACTGCTGCAGGATGATAACAATCAAAAACTTGAAAAGATGAGGGCAACCGTGGATGAAAAATTGCATGAAACACTCGAAAAAAGGCTCGGCGAATCTTTTAAACAAGTTAGTGATAGGCTTGAACAGGTTCACAAGGGTCTCGGGGAGATGCAATCTCTTGCAATGGGCGTAGGAGATTTAAAAAAGGTATTAACAAATGTAAAAACAAGAGGCACATGGGGAGAGGTCCAGCTTGGTTCATTACTTGAACAGATTCTTACAATAGAACAGTATGCAAAAAATGTTGTTACAAAGAATGGTACCAGAGAGACTGTTGAATTTGCTATAAAACTGCCGGGACATGATGAGAACAAAGATGCAATATGGCTGCCTATTGATGCAAAATTCCCTCTTGAAGACTACCAAAGGCTTATTGAAGCACAGGAAAAGACTAACTTAGAACAAGTAGAACAGTATTCCAAACAACTCGAAATAAGAATTGAAGCGGAGGCAAAGGATATAAGTGAGAAATATCTTGATCCACCGAATACAACGGATTTCGGTATTCTGTTTTTACCTGTAGAAGGCTTGTATGCAGAGGTAATCCGAAGACCAGGGCTTGTCGACAGATTACAGAGAAAATACAGGGTAAGCATATCCGGTCCTTCAACATTAACTGCATTATTAAATAGTTTACAAATGGGATTCAAAACACTCGCCATAGAGAAACGCTCAAGCGAGGTATGGGTTTTACTTTCAGCCGTTAAGCAGGAGTTCGTTATTTTTGGGTCAATCCTTGATAAGACTCAAAAGAAACTTCAAGAGGCAAGTAACACCATAGAAGATGCTTCAAAGAAATCCCGCACGATAGAGAGAAAGTTAAAGAATATTCAGCAAATCCCATCATCCCCGATCCTTAACCTTCCGGACAGTGATGAAGAGGACAAGTAATTCTATACCCGGATAACGCATACTCTCTGCGTATAAACGTGCGGAGTTAAAAAAAGTGCCGGGCAGTTATCATTTGTCATTCTAAAAACGAGATCATTCACTTCGTTTCAAACAGCCTTCAAACTACTTTACCTGTAAAGGTTTTGCGGACTTCACTGTTTTTTGCATTTTTGGATTGACATGCACATGTCATTGCGGGTAAATTCCCGTAAGGAGGTGGGTTGTGACAGACACAATAGTTATGATCCATGGCATGTGGGGCAGCAGCTGGTATCGGGAACGCTACAAAAAGTTCTTTGAATCCAGAGGATATGCATGCATAACGCCGGTCCTAAGATTTCATGATATGAATCCAAAGGCGGTACCGACGCCGGAACTCGGTACAACGAGTTTGCTCGATTATGCTGAAGGCCTCGAGAAAGAAATAATAAAACTTCCTTCGAAACCCATACTCATAGGACATTCAACAGTAAGGACAGGATCACACCGGCGACTATGATAAAATATATTGCGGAAAAGTACAAAATTCGTTTCAATGTATAAAGAGTTTGAACGCCATGCACTCTGGGTCGTCACAGAACCTTGCTGGCAGATGTAGCCGGTTATGTGTACGACTGGCTTAAAAAATATGCTGACTGAAAGGAGGTCCCGGTTATGTATCCGGTATGGCAATTGCCTGTTATAGGTTCTGCGCTTGTAATCGCATTTATTGCGTCATTCCATATACTCCCCTCACACCTTGCAACATCTGCATTCTGGTTTAATGTTTATGTAGAAAACAAGGCTTATAAACAAAACAGACCGGAACTCCTTGAATTTATAAAAAAGTACGTTCTTACGATCCTGATCTTCTCTTTTGTATTCGGTTCACTCTCGGGTATTGGAATATGGTACAGCATAACGGTTTCAAATCCCAGGGGCATCTCTGCTTTAATCCACAACTATGTGTGGGGCTGGGCAACAGAATGGGTATTCTTTGTTATTGAGGTTGTTGCCATCTATGTTTATTATTATACCTTTGAAAAGGTTGATAAAAAGACCCACCTCACAATAGGTTTGATATACGCAATCGGTTCATGGATTAGCATGATTATCATAACAGGCATTATTGCGTTTATGCTATCACCCGGCAGATGGCTCAAAACAGGCGGGTTTTTTGATGGGTTCTTTAATCCTACATACGTACCACAACTGCTCATGAGAACATCTTTTATGTTTGCGGTGGCAGCACTGTATGCCATTGTTGTTGCAGCAACATTAAAGAACAAAGAAGTGAAATCGTTTATTATAAGAAGGGCATCTATATGGGGCATTGCAGGTACGTTATTGGGTTCATTATTTTTTATATGGTATTATAAGGCACTTCCACATGCAGCAAAAGAGATTGCGGATATGACACCGCTAATACCAAAACTTATACCTCATATTGTTGTTGGGAGTCTTATAGTATTGATGCTCTGGTTTATCTTTACCTTGATAAAACCGCACTGGGCTAAATTGGTCCCTGGCATTATTGCCATATTAATATTGCTGACAGGTATATTCTCAGCAGAAAGCATGAGGGAACGTATCAGAAAGCCGTATGTCATAGACCATTATATGTATTCAAACCAGATCATATCAAACGATATACCGTCAAAGCGTGTTAAAAGCGAAATACCCGAAATCAACTCACAGGGCATACTTCACTACTCGTATTTTGTACCTGCGGGTTTACAGAACATCAATGATATAAACATGCAGCAGGCAGGAGAGGTAATTGCACGGATTGAATGTTCTGCCTGTCATACACTTCAGGTACATGGATGGCTAAGACCGCTCCCGGAAATGGTAAAAAAAGCGAGACTTAACAATGTTGATGATGCAGAGGCGATTATCGGTTTTCTTAATGCATTCCCGTATATGCCCAAATTCGCAGGCACTGACATGGAGAAGAAGGCACTGGCAGTATATCTTGTAAGCCTTTACAGATAAACGGAGGTTGATATGAATATTTCTGAAATGTTAAAATCATTGCAGGACCCGGTAGGGATACCGTTTTATCCGTTGGCGTTCCAGATACTTCTCGTATTGACATTCGCCCTGCATATTGTTTTTGTTAATTTTGTTATCGGCGGATCTTTTATGGCTGTGTACTCTTACTTCCGCACCGGTAAGCACTACAGGGCATTATCAAAGGCATTTGCAAAGGCCACTACAATAAACTTATCCCTTGCCATTGTCCTTGGCGTTGCACCCCTGCTTTTTATACAGGTAATCTATGACCCGTTCTGGTATACATCGAACGTGCTTTCAGGATCATGGATGATAGGGATACTGTTTGTTCTGATGTCAGCTTTCTCTTTTGCTTACACATTTTATCTGAAGCTCGACAAAGGAAAGAGTCATATTGCAGTATGGGGCATACTTGCATTTCTCCTTGTCATCCTTGCTGCTGTTATCATGCACGCTGTTTCGTATCAGGCACTGCTCCCTGAAAAATGGTTTGAATGGTATACGAATAATAACGGCGTAAACCTGTACGGTACCAGACTCCATGCATTTCAATTGCCGCGGTTCCTTCATTTTATTGCCGCCTCGTTTGCACTCACCGGTGTTTTTATGATGCTCTATTCATGGTACTTCTGGAAAAGGGAAGACATGGATAGTACTTATCTTGCATGGGTCGGCAAAACAGGTGCGGAAATGGCCGTTTTCTTTACGGTCCTGCAGATGGCTGCCGGTGTATGGTGGCTGCTGAGCTTACCCGCTACGTTCCATCTTTATACTAATTATATGTTTTTAACCGGTGTGTCTTTCGCCATTATCATGCTGCTCGCACTGATAAAGGCACAGACAGATCCAAGAAAATATGCATTACCTGTTGCGTCAATCATGGTGATCACCGTGCTGGCAATGTCATCTTTGAGAGAGGTACTGCGCATGCTTTATGCGGGGAAATACAACTATTCAATCTACAGCTATAAATTGAACCTGAGTTATGACAGCACGGCGCTTTTTCTCGCAAGCTTTGTGATGGGGCTCATCATTGTAGGATACATGCTCACGGTCGTTTTCAAGATGGGCAGGTCATCAAAGCCCGTTGAGCTTTCATCATTGAAGCTGAGGACGTGGAGTGTATATCTGATGATTGCGTGGATATTGATTATGATCGGCATCGGTGCGGCAATAACCTCGTGACCGTAAAACTGTCGCATATTTGAAAAGATTCAGATTGGTGGTAACCTATTCTTTTTTTTACCGGATTTATCTGTTTTTCTTGCTACTACAAACAGAGAGAGTCCAAACGGTATCCTGATATGCCTTTCTATAAATAACCACGGTCTCATTAAGTGAACAAGTTTTACCTGAATATTGGGAACCGCCTGTCTTTTCAGGATCCTCGAATTTATAAACCAACCAAAGGCACCCGGCAAATTTATAAACCTCATTTTCTCTATGATAAATCCTGCTTTCTCAAGCTTGTCTATAAGCTCTGCCTTTTCGTATCTGCGAAAATGACTGATCGCCTTATCAATACTCCCGTAAAGTATATGATGTGCAGGTACAAGCAATAATAGCCGTCCATCCGTCTCAAGCAGGTCATGCATCTCATGAAGCGCATTGTCATCATCCTTGATGTGCTCAAGCACATTAAGACAAACTACGGTATCGATCTTTTCAACGGCGTCTAACGGGTCTTTTTCAAGATCATACTTTAACACCTTTATATTCTGATAGTGGGCATAAAGACTTTTTAGCCTGATTAAATATTTGTCCTCTATGTCTGTTAGATAAAGAATTCTTGATTTGAGAAATAGATATTTACTTATATTGCCTATCCCGGAGCCAACTTCAAAGATGTTTTGTCCGAGAAATGGTTTTATGTATTCAAATAGGAACCTATTATAAAAATTTATCTTACCCATTGATACCAATGTTGAATATCCAGGATTTATTTTATCAATATCAGAAAAAAAAACCATACTTTACAATAGTCCATAAGGCTATTATTCCATCCTTCCAACCAATCTTTTTGCCTTCCTCGAGCGTTCTGCCTTTATACGATATTGGTACTTCATAAATACGGCACCCTATTTTTGATACCTTGGCTGTGATTTCAGGTTCAAAACCAAATCTATTCGATCTGATCGGTATTATCTTGAATATATCGGCTCTAAAAACCTTATAACATGTTTCCATGTCCGTAAGATTGATATTGGTAAAAAGGTTGGATAAGAACGTAAGGAAGTGGTTAGCGAGCGTATGACGGAACAACAATACTCTTCTTGGATAGCCTGCAAATCTTGAGCCGTAAACAACATCAGCATCACCATTAACTATTGGACTTATCAAATTGGGATATTCGGATGGATCATATTCAAGATCGGCATCCTGTATAATCACGATATCCCCGCTTACATGCTGCTGGGCCGTCCTTATTGCTGCACCCTTGCCTTTGTTCTTTTCATGATACAGGAATACATGATTATCCTGTCCTGCTTTTTCCTTTTCTGCTAATTTTAAAATATCACGTGTTCCATCTGTAGAGAAATCATCGACCATGATGATTTCTTTATCGAGTGCAACTGATTCTACCCTCTTTAAGAGTTCCTGAATTGTGGTAACTTCATTATAAACAGGTATAATTACAGAAAGTTTCATTTAGTTCTTCGCCTTTATGTGAGTTTTTTCTATATTATTTTTAAAGTCAAGTTTTTTATCGATAGAATAGGTAGCACCCATTGATGCCTCGAACGGACAGACTTCCATATTGCGTTCTTTTGGTTAAATGCCGGAATGAGTACGGAAGTAGTTTTTACTGTAGAACCTGAGCTTCATACTGATATCAAAGGTTGCGTAATCACGCGACATATGGGTTATACGTATGCCTGCCCCAGGGTAAGGGGGATAAAGACTAAACATCATCTTGAATAAAAAGAGTTTTACATTTTTAATCAAATCTTTTGACATAAACTATGCTTCAATAAAACGCAGTTTTTTGTTGTTGCAATTGTTGTCAGACCTCAGACCGAGGGGCGGCATACATTCCGCCCCTCTAAAAACACTGAATATTATTTCCCTGCGAGTTTCTGTGAGACCTTTGCGAGGTTTTTGCCGAACTCCTGAGCAAGCCTTTTTTCTTCCTCGCCCACAGGTTTTGAGCCGTCTCCGGAAACATACGTTGGCCCGTAGGGATCACCCGATCCTTTGATCGTGTAGCCCATGGGCATGATCAGCATGCCGTGATGGTATGCAAACGTACTTAAGGTAAGTATGGTTGTTTCATGGCCTCCATGAGGTGTTGATGCACCGGTAAAAAATGCGGCTACCTTGCCTGCAAGCGCACCCTTGGCCCACAGAGGTCCGGTCTGATCGAGAAAATTCCGGAGTTGGGCCGTAGTATTGCCAAACCGCGTCGGCGTGCCGAATGCAATACCGTCCGCCCATTCTAGGTCTCCGAGTGCTGCTTCTGTTATATCCTTTTGCAGCGCGTGACCGGCAGAAAGCCCCTGGTTGCCCTTGACAACATCATCCGGTACCAGTTCTTTTACCTTCCTCAGCCTTGTTTCAGCGCCGGCCTCTTTGGCCCCTTTTTCTATCGCCTTTGCAAGTTCAAGGGTATGTCCGTACGCTGAATAGTATACAATCGCTATCTTTGCCATCGTGTCCTCCTTTGTATTATTTTTTATCTATACTGTATTTACCGGCACCAAGGAGTGCTATGTATATGGCACCGCCGATAAGTCCGATGTTCTTCAATAGATTGAGCATCTGTTCCTGTTTCATCATGGGATTCGTCGCGTGGAGCATACCGAGAAAATGTATCTGATATGTTACCGGGATGAGGAATATAATCAGGATGATTGCACCATAGGATATCTTCCATCCCAGCAGTATCGATATGCTCCCGACAAGAAGCATCAACCCCGTTACAATGATAGCGAGCTTCGGGAATGGTACGCCCGCAGACGCCGCGTAACCTGCCATGGCATTGATCTTCGTTAAATGATCCACAGCACCGAACGCGAATATCAGGGAGAACAAAACTCTGCCGATAAGCAACAACCCGTTTTTGTATCTTTCCATAAAACCCTCCTTTTTTATTTGTTGACTTTATTATAGGTATTTATAGTTATA